>JBGQLF010001021.1:0-4611 GCA_041499985.1 Gemmataceae bacterium | reverse complement strand
GAATCTCCTTGTCGAAATAAACGATGCTGCGGTAATAGTTGAGCCGGCCCGCGGCGTTATCCGGATGGGTCGTCTCGACACGCACGCAACGGCGCTTGTTGTACTCGTAGTCGGCGACGCGCACCTGCGTGCGGTTGAGCTGGCGTTCCATCTCCCAGCCGCGGCTAAAGCGGTCAAGTAGATTGCCGATGCCGGCCTCCGTGATACTATGCCGGCTGTTCTCCATCGCCCGGGGATCGCGCGGGTCCAGTGTGACGAAGCCGACGGCTCCCACCAGCCCTGTTGAGTGTACGCGCATCATGCCATTATTACGACCCGTTACATAGCAAACTTCCTGCCCAGCGAACTGCTTGGGCCCGTGCCAGTGCAAATAGATGCTGAACGGCTGCGTCCGGACTTTCATGGCGATCAGATTATCCGGCTGGAGCTGGCCGCGCAGCCGTTCCTTCTTGATGAACACACAGGCGTAATCGCGGACACCGCGATAGGATTCACGGGCCTCGGCAAGCACGCGCAACGGTGCGTCCATGGGCGAGGTGGCCGGGGAAGGCGCGGGCGTCGTGGTGGCAAACGTCTGGGGCGGCGGCTGGGGAGGACTCTGGCCAGCCCCGAGGACACCGACCAGCATCCCGAGCCAGACGCCCACGCGACCGAGGTGCCACGCCTGGCAGCGCGCCCTGCCAACCGACAACGTATTGGGCCTGTCCTGGAAACATCGCAAGCCGGCCATATCCATTCTCCCTCCTGGAAAAGCCGGCTCCTGCCGGCAGCTCGTTCATTCCTTGACGGCTTCCTCGGATCAAACGGGGCGCAAATACAGCGCTCTCGATGCCGCGCACCGAAGACCCAACCTAGTGCAATTCCTGTGCCAGTCTTCGATCCGGCTGCGGTAGGCGCTCGAGGGTTGCCCTAAGATGAAGGGTGCGTAGAGGTTGTCCCATGGGATGGCTGGGGGAGTGCTTTTTTCGGATTGGCACGGCCTTTGTATAATCTACAAAGTATGGCAGGCCCAGGGAAAGGCGAGCCGGGGACGTCAGTCCCCGGAGGATCTCCATGCGACTTGATTCAGGGGAAGAGCATCATGCCTCAGGCACTACAAATCCACACGATCGTCTCGATGCCGTTCGCGGAGAATACCTACGTCGTTTGGTTGCCCGGACGACTGGAGGCGCTCGTCGTGGATCCGGGACTCGAACCGGAGCTGATTCTCGACTTTCTCCGCCAGGAAAGCTTGACGCCGGCGGCGATTCTGAACACGCATGGCCACGGCGACCACATCGGCGGCAACGCAGCTCTCAAGGAAGCCTATCCCACCGCTCCCTTGATCATCGGCGCCGACGAAGCCGCACTGCTGACCGATCCCGAGGCCAACATGAGCGCTCCCTTCGGCCTGCCAATCACCAGTCCGCCGGCCGACCGACTGGTTCGCGAAGGCGATGTCCTTGACCTGGCGGGCATCCGGCTGGAAGTGTTGGAAGTGCCCGGCCATTCGCCGGGGCATATCGTCTACGTGTATCGTGGTCAGCCCTGTCTCGTCTTGGGAGGCGACGTGCTGTTCCGCGGCAGCATTGGCCGCTGCGATTTGCCCAATGGCAACGGTTCGCTGCTGCTGCGAGGGATCCGTCGCAAGCTGTTTACGCTGCCAGCCGATACGATCGTCTATCCGGGGCACGGTCCGACGACGACCATCGGTTATGAAAAGCAGTCCAATCCGTTTGTTGGCGACGGGAGCCTGGCGGTAGGGGAATAGCAGGATCAAGGCTCGAGCACTACGCGGAAGCTGATGTCAGGTGCCGCCTCATTCCATTGTTCTGATTCCAGTTTTGTGTCGAGGTCTCGAAACAGCAAGGGTACCTTAGCGTTGAAGCTTTGGCCGCGCACGAGGACGCTATCTTCTTGCTTACCAGGTCGAAAGGGTACGGACTGGCCGGCGCCGAGAAGGCTGCGCGTCCATTCGACCCCGTTTGCAGCCATGTCGTGACAACGGAACCGGCTCACATCAGCGCGTGCGGTTCCGACCGGCAGCGGCTTGCCCTGGAGCGCGAACTGCGGTTGGTCAGACTCATTCGCGGGCTGCTGATACGGGCCTTCTCCTTTATCGGCTTCATAGAACCCCGCGGCCTTATCCCATTCCTGGCCAGTCGGCAGGTTGCCGCCCAACCAGCGGGCAAAACAGTAAGCCTCGATCACAGTGACTCGCGTGACTGGAAGTCGGCTCCAGTCGTTGGTCTTCGGCTCGGTCTCTGCGGACTTCGTCCATTCCCGCTTGACCTTCCACTTTGAAGAAGGGGCCTCGTACTCAGCCAGGAGATCTTGAAACTTGGAGTCCTTGCTGGCGGCGCGAAACAGGTCGTTCCAGACCTTGTTCTCCATCATGTAAAACGTCGGCGGATCCTCCTCCGCCTGCCTCGGAACAAGCCGAAAATCAATCTCTTGGCCATCCTTTGTCATGACGATGTGGTCATAGTAGCGCTGTTTTTTGATATCGGTGTCAACCTTAGCATCCTTGGCCTTCTCGCAGCCGGCCAGCTTCCAGTCCACCTCCGGTATCGGTTGGACGGTCGGCGCAGCGGCCGCCCCGCCGGTCTCCGCACTCGGCCCTGTTTCCAGACTCGGAGGCGCATGCGGCCAACGCATGATCACCACAGCAATCAGGACCGGAAGCAGCCCAAGCCCCACGAGGGCCGCACGGCGCGCACGACCCATGAGCATGCGCCCGCGCGAACTTCGCTGCGACCCGGAACTTTGCTGGCCCACCTCCGGCGGCATTCGCGTTTCCAATCCAACGGGGAGAGCTGTGGGCACTGCCTGGACCACCGACGAGGGGGGACTCGTCACCGGCGTTGGCGCCCGTGTGGTCGAACCGAACATCGACTTTTGAGCCGGTGTCACGGCGGGAGCATTGCCCGGCGTGATCAGGTTGTCTCCGACCCGGGTGTCGGCCATGAGCTGAATGGGTCGGTCCCGCTCGGCCACCAAGACCCCATCCAGGGCGCGGACGAATTCCTCGCAGTTCGCGTGGCGCCGCTCCGGATCCTTGGCCAACGCCTTGTGAATCACCTGCTGTTCGGCTTCCGGCAGGGGGGCCAGGTCCGGCGTGCCTTCCACATGGGCGAGCATGATCTGCATCAGATCCTTGCCCGAGAACAATCGGCGATCCAGGCGGAGCTCGGCATAGGTCAACGCCAGGCTGTACTGATCACTCTGCACGCTGACCTTGCCGTTCCAGATTTCGGGAGCCATGTAGAGCGGGGTACCGGATCCGGTCGCACTGACCATCCGCTGGCTCCCTTGCACGCGCGCCAGGCCGAAATCCGCCAGCTTGGCGTGGTGCTGGAGCAACAGAATATTCTCCGGCTTGATGTCCCGGTGCAGCACGTGTTGGCGATGCAAGAAATCTGCCGCCTCGGCCGCTTCGCGAAAGTACCGCAGCAGCTCCGCCACCGGAATGCCGCCGAGACCCTGGACATGGCATTCCTTCAGGCGATCGCGCAAACTGCCGTCGGCCAACTCCATGACGATGTACAGGCGATCCTCGAACGACCAGTAGGCCTGGGTCTGGAGCAGGAACGGATGCCGCAAGCCTTTGATGAGTTCCAGGGACTGGAGCTCGCGTTGCGCCTCGTCATGATCGAGGGGCCGAAAAATGACCTTGACCGCGACCGCCACGCCGCCGGGCGCTTCCGCAAGCCAGACCTCGCCGAAGCCGCCACTGCCGATCCGCCGCAGGAGTTTGTAGCCGCCGCCCACCGGCAACATCTGGGGACTGCCGCTGGGCCGTTCCTTGACCGGGGTGGGCTGCGAGGAGCGCGGCGACGGCGTCAGGAAGCCGAGCGCTTGCTCGAGCTGTTGCAATTGGGCGTACTGGTTGGGGAAGCGCCCTTCAAAGACGGACAGGGAGGGCTTGTCGCCGTAAAACTGACGGACGCGATATTCTTCGTAGATCAACTCAGGCGCAATTGTGCTGGCACTCCCGAGTTCCGGATACTTCTCGAGGTAAGACTCCAGGTGAACGCGCTGCCCGCGTTGCCAGCGCAGTTCCAGTTCGGTCTTGATCAGCTCGCGCAAAACGATCGGCCGCAGCGCATCGCCTGGGGGCGGTAGGAACTGACCCAAGTCCACGGAATGGCCCTGGCGCCAGGCTTCTTCCAGGCGTTCGGCTATATTCTGGAGCTGTTCCAACTCGTTGGTCTTCAGCTGCCCCAAGTCCCCTGGGTTCGCCATGCCTTGCCTCGTACACCACAGCATGCTTTGGGTAAGACGGACAATTCTGGCCAGCCTGGATATTCTATCATGATCTGCCTGGAAATCGTGGCCGCACGGTTCCGATTGCAGGGTGTTTTCAGTTTGCACCTCACGGTGAATCCGCCCGAAGCGGAAGGGAAGTCATGCTCATGCGTTGTGCCGGCACGTTGGTCTTGTCGTTCTTCCTGATCGCGCCCGCAGCTGCGGCGGATACGCCTCTCCTGCCGCCTGGAGAAAAGGAGCCGCTCTTTCGGCTCGAGGCAGAAGGTCCCACGTCTTTCGTAACGGCACTGGCCTTCAGTCCGGATGGCAGCACGCTCTATGCCGCCGGTTGGGACAAGGTCGTGCGCGTCTGGAATCGGGATG
>JBGQLF010001020.1:0-4616 GCA_041499985.1 Gemmataceae bacterium | reverse complement strand
TATTACCCCAGCTAGGAAGTTGTTCTGGTAGGGCGTCTCTCCAGATCAGTCCGGTCGGATCTGGTGAGCCGCCCTTCCTGACGAGCTTTCTTGCCGAAGGAATCCGAGTCGCGGCGAGTGGAAGGATGTCGGTGCATGTCTACCGATCATGTCCCCGGTCAGCCGGAATCGCAAAGCGACACGGGTCCGTTTGAGCCAACACCTGACGTACCAACATCCGTACCAAACTCGGAGACGGTGCAGTGGCAGCCGACTTCCGGACCGGCCGAGCAATCGCTCGGCCACCCAACGGATAGGCCCCTGACCCCGGCGATCCCGGGCTACGAATTCTTGGAGGAACTCGGCCGGGGCGGCATGGGTGTGGTCTTCAAGGCTCGCCACCTGAAACTCAATCGCATCGTTGCCCTGAAGATGATTCTCAGTGGCGAGCTGGCCAGCGAGCAAGAAACGCAGCGCTTCCGGACCGAAGCGGAGACGATTGCGCAGATTCAACACCCGAACATCATCCAGATCTTCGAGATCAGCGAGCATGAAGGGAGGTTGTTTCTCAGTCTGGAGTATTGCGGCGGGGGTAGCCTGGAACGCTTGCTGCGGGGTACTCCACTGCCGGCAACCGAAGCGGTCCACCTCATGGTGACGTTGGCGGGTGCCCTCGAACACGCCCACCTCTGTGGGGTCGTCCACCGGGATCTGAAGCCGGCGAACATTCTATTGCAAGACCTCAGTCCCCAGACCGCGCAGCTCCCAGGTACCGGAGCAACCCAACCAGGGGACCGTGCCGGTGCGGCGCTGTCATCGGCCACAAGGAGTCTCGGTCCGCAATCCACTCTGGTTCCGAAAATCACTGACTTCGGGCTGGCCAAGATGGTCAATGGTGCGGGACACTCCCCCACGAACATGCTCATGGGCTCGCCCCCGTATATGTCTCCGGAGCAAGCGAGGGGGAAGGAAGTGGGTCCCCTCTCGGACGTCTACTCTCTGGGAGCAACCCTTTATGAGTGCCTGACGGGGCGACCACCGTTTCGCGCAGCGACTATACGGGAGACGCTCCGTCAAGTGCAGAAAGAAGAACCGGTACCGCCCCGGCACTTGCAAAGCAAAATCCCTCGCGACATCGAAACGATCTGTTTGAAGTGTTTGCAAAAAGATCCATCGCGTCGTTATACCTCGGCCGGGGAACTGCGTGAGGATTTACAGCGGTTCTTGGATGGAAAAGCTATCCGAGCCCGACCCGTTGGATGGACGGAACAAACCTGGCGTTGGTGTCGTCGTAATCCCGTCGTTGCCGGGCTCCTGGCGCTGGTTGTGCTGTTGGTGCTGGCGGGGATGATCGTGGGCTCGATCGCGTTGGTCGTGATCGACAACGCTCGCCAACGAGCGGACGAGAACCGCCAAAAAGCGGACACCAATGCGGCTCGCGAAGTCGAGGCCCGAACAAAGGCCGACCGGTCGGCAGAAGAAAATCGGGATCGGCTGATCCGCTTGCACATCGCCACGGGGACGCGGGCGCTGGACGCCCAGGATCGCGCCTCCGCGCTGTGTTGGTATCTGCATGCTTGGCGATCCGACCGGCTTGATCCCGAAAGCGAAAGAAATCACCGCTTGCGCCTGGCTTCTGTGCTGAGTGCGGGCCCGCAGCTAGTTGGCATTGGTTTCCATCACCAGCCCGTGCAAGACGCCGCGGTCTCACCGGATGGCAATCGCCTCTTGAGCTACACCGTCGAGGGACGAGAGGTTTATCTCTGGGACCCAACCGCATCGCGCTTGGCCGTTGGACCCTTACGACATGAAGGAGAGATCCGCCACGCCTGCTACAGTTGGGATGGGCGCTTAGTTGGCACGGCCGCGGCCGATCGCAGCGCCTGTATCTGGGATGCGACCAACGGCAAACGACTCTGGAAGCTGGATCACCCGACGGGAGTGGCGTGGCTGGCCTTTCGTCCGGGGACAGCGCAGGTCATTACCGTCGACGATCAGGGAACCCTCTACGGTTGGGACACAACAACAGGCCAACCCGCGGGTGTGTTGCCCCGTTCGGAGTCCAAGATCTGGTATGTCGCATTTAGCGAGAACGGCCGGCTGTTGGTGACCGCGGATCAAGACAACCACGCGCGCGTCTGGGATGCCTCCACCGGAGAAGCGAAATCTCCTCCCTTGCCTCACGGAGCCCTCAGCCAAGAAGAAGCCTATTTTCACTACAAGCGCTGGCCCACGTTCAACGCGGAGGGCACGCTCTTGCTCACGGCCGTGAAGCAAGCTCTGTATCTATGGAATGCGAACACCGGCCAAGCACATTGGCCAACCGAACGGCGTCTCGAAGAAAACCAGCCTGTCCTGCACGTCGCTTTCAATCGGCGTGGCGACCGCATCATGGCCAGTAATGGCTACGTCGCCCCGGTGCTCCGTGTGGAAGATGGCCGAGAGGTCCTGCGCCTGGTGCATCCACGCACGAACCAATACGCCACCTTTAGTCATGACGACCGCCATGTCATTTCGGTCAGCAGCGGAGGTTCCGTGCATGTCTGGGATGCGAGTACCGGCCAAGCCGTGGATCTCCCCTTGCCCTGTGCAGACTTCGTCCGGCGTGTGGGTTTCTTTCCCGATAACCGGCGCTTCTTCGCCGCCAGCCTCGATGGCACGCTTCGCATTTGGTCCCTGCCCACGACCGACGATCTGTTGACAGCCTATTCGGTCGACTGCGGTCGCGCCGACAACTGCGTCGTCGTCACTCCGCAGGGATCCGAGACGTTCTCCCCCGATGGCTCGCTCCTGGCTCGGTTTGGTCCAGCAGGCGTCGAAGTCCAACGCCGAACCGAAGAGCAGCAAGTTCTGTGGCGCTTACCCGGCCCGGTGCGCTGGGTTCGTTTTACTGGCGACGGCCGGCGTCTCCTCGCTGCAAACAGGGTCGAAGTGCACAGTTTCGACGCCCGCACGGGCCAGCAATTCGGGAAACCCATTCCCTTGGACGGAAGCCTTGATCCGCGCGACTTTGCCCTGCGTACCACAAGAATTGTCCCCAATGCGGATGGGAAGCGCGTGGCAACGCTGGATGATCCGCGCACGATCTCGGTCTGGGAGGTGGCAACCGGACAGCGCCTTCTCGGTCCGTTGCGAGACTTTAACCGCTCACCGCACGTCTTCGGGCCACCCGAGAGTCAGGGTCGGATCGCCCACCCTCGCCTCACACCGGACGGACAAACCCTGGTTCTCGGCATCTCCAGTAGTGGCATCCTGGCGGCCTGGGACGTTGCCTCGGGGAAAGCACTTTATCAGCTGAAAAAGTATTCCGGCTACTTGCACGAACTCGCGGTCAGCGCGGATGGTAGCAGCATGCTCGCGGTCAGTAGCAATACCATCGCTCGCTTATACGACACGCGCACCGGTGCGCCGCTGGGGCCCGCGTTGGTTCACACGGGCACGGTGTCCAACGGTGACATCGCAGGGGACGGCGTTCGGGTTGTCACTCGGGAGGGAGTGATCGCTCGCATTTGGGATGCGCGCAATGGCGACTTGTTGGCCCGGCTTCCGGTTCTTCCCAAGGACGTTGAATCGCTGTGGTTCAGTCGGGATGGCAAGCGGGTCATTTTGAATGGCCGGGAGCAGGCTTTCGAGTGGCAACTTCCCAGGTTGGACATGGCCGTCGAATACGTGCCGGTGGTGATTCGGCTGCTGACGGGTCGAGACATCGATGACGCCAACGGACTCACCCAACTGGATCAACACGCCATCCTGCATGAGTCCACCTCCTATCGGAAAGCTTGGGTCAGCTGGCGCGGCGGCGTGGACGACACGCAGGCGCAGCCGTGAGAGACCCGGACGCACACGTGGCCATGGCGCCGCTGTCCTTGCGAAATATGGCGATACCACTCTCACTCCGTTCAAGGAGATCGACATCAGGGCCGGCGCGCCGCAAACGCTTGATTTCGACGTCGGCAGTGCCACGGTGAAAGCGAATCGGCAGTAGGAGTGTCTTTATCCTGAAAAGAATGCCGCAGAGGGGACTCGAACCGCCACTCCCCAAATGGGAACGTTGCTCAAGGATGGGTTTGGCTCCCGCTCGGGGGAGCGGCGAGGCAACGGCGGACCTCTGCGAGGAGTTCGTCGGTCTGGATCGGCTTCTTGATGAATCCGCAGCAGCCGTGGCATTGTGCCCAGGCGGCGCTGAGGATGGTGGCGGTCACGATCACAATCGGGACGGGCGGCTGCGCCGCTTGCCGCTGGAGCTCGGCCAAGAAATGCCAGCCGTCCAAGATCGGCATGAGCATGTCCAGCAAGAGGAGGTCGGGGCGCCGGCCCGTTCGGAGGTAGTCGAGTGCCTCCTGACCGTTCGCCGCCTCAACGACCCGGTAGCCCTCTGCCTGAAGAACCGAGGCCAACCACGCACGGGTGGCGCGATCGTTCTCGACGATGAAAATCGTTGTATCGGTCCGGCCTTCGGAACTCATCGAGGTTGGCCCAGTCCGGCGAGTCATCGGCCTGTGCGCAAGGTATCCCTCACTGTTTTCGTGCTTGTACGTTTCTAGGAGTCCGTCCGAGAATTAGCCGACACTCCCCCTTTGGCCTCTCGAAGATTTCCTTTGGCCCCTCGGATTCGTCCTTTTGATCTTTTAGTATAT
>JBGQLF010001019.1:0-4624 GCA_041499985.1 Gemmataceae bacterium | reverse complement strand
GGTAACCATGCTTCTGCCGGGGCCTGCACTAGGGGCCGTGTTGACGTGGGTGGTGGTCGTAGGTGCCAGCCGCTACGTCTCTCTGGCTTCGTTGACGGCGGCCCTGGCCCTGTGTGGCGTGCGGCTGGCGTTGACCCCGCAGCCGTTCGCGGCCGACCAGCGTATCCTGACCTGGTTCAGCTTCGTCGCCAGCGGCTTGGTTGTGGTGCGGCACCTGGCCAATATCCGCCGGCTGCTGCAAGGCAAGGAAAACCGTCTTCGGGATAGTCCAACCATGTTGCTCCTGACAAGAACCCTCCATGTGTTCGCCCTGGCCCTCTGGTTCGGCAGCGGAGTGTTTTTCTCCTTCGTCGCCGCGCCCGTTATCTTCCAAACCTTCGAGGCGCTCGGCAGTCGCCCCGCCGAGGAACGCCCCGGCTGGCTGCCGGTTTCGCCGTCCATGGACAAGGAGCAAGGGACACGCCTGGCCGGAGCCGCGGTGGGGCCGTTGTTTCCGTGGTACTTCCTGCTTCAGGGAGTCTGCGGCCTACTGGCGTTGATCACGGCTTTGAGTTGGTCCTGGTCCGGCCAACGGCAGCTGCTGGACAAGATTCGCACTCTGCTGCTATTCCTGGCTCTGATGACCGTGCTGGTGGGCTGGCCCTTGGCGCAAAAGGTCAGCGACCTGCGCACGGCACGCTATGATCCCGAGCCCGGGGTGTCGACGAACGCCCGGAGTGAGTTTGGGCGCTGGCATGTCTACAGTTTGCTGCTCAACTTCGTCACGCTTGCCCTGGTGGCAGGTGCCACCGCCCTTGCCGCCCAGTTGCCGGGTGCGCCGCCGGCGCCGAGCAGACCGGAGCTGGAACGGGAGCCGGCCAGTACGACGGTCTAGGCACGCGCCAGGAGCAACCGTGTTACAATGCCGCTGATCGCGCCGCGGCGCATTCCGCATTCTGGACCACGGGCACACCGTCATGAAAATCGGCATTGTTGGTTTCTCCGGTTCGGGCAAGAGCACGGTGTTTCAATGGCTGACGGGAGTCAAGCCAGACCCGGCGGCGAGCCAGCGCGGTCAGATCGGCATCGCCAAGATTCCGGATGACCGGCTGAACTGGCTCTCGGCGCACTTCCGGCCGAAAAAGACTACGCCGGCCACGCTCGAATTCGTCGATACGCCCGGTCTTCTACCCACGGAGCGGCGCGATAACCCGCGGCGCCTCGGCATCCTCCGCGAAGCTAGCGGCGGCCTGCTCGTGGTGCTCAACGGCTTCAGCGCCACCAACTGGGCCGACGAGCTGCGCCGCTTCCGCGAGGAGCTGCTCTTTGCCGATCTGGAGATCGTGACCAATCGCATCAGCCGGCTTGAGACGCAGCTCAAAAAGCCCCGGCCCGCCAAGGAGCGCGAGGCCGACCAGCACGAGCTGGCCCTGCTTCAGCATCTCACCGCTGCCTTCGAACAGGGTCAATCGGCCGCCACGCTCGGACTCAAGGAAGACGACGAGAAGATCATTCGTAGCTTTCAGCTGTTGACGCTCAAACCCGAGTTGGTCCTCGTCAACATCGGCGACGACCGCATCGGCCAGCCGCTGCCCGCGGATCTGCTGGCGGTGGCGCCCAATGCCATTCAGGCGCCCGCCAAGCTGGAACTGGAACTGCACGATCTAGCGGAGGAGGATCGTCAAGTCTTCATGCAGGACCTCGGCCTGAGCGGCTTCTCCCGCGATGCCGTGCTGCGGAGCATCTTCGCGGCCATGGGCCAAATCGTGTTCTTCACCGTCGGCGAGGATGAGTGCCGGGCCTGGAGTCTCCTGCGGGGCGCCGACGCGGTCGAGGGAGCGGCCCAGATCCACACCGATCTCGCCCGGGGCTTTGTGCGCGCTGAAGTAGTCCGGTATGAGGATTTCCGCGGTGTCGGCTCCATGAAGGAAGCCAAAACACATGGAGTTTATCGCCTGGAAGGGAAGACTTACATCGTGCAGGACGGCGATATCATGCACATTCTATCTTCGAATTGAGGCGATCCAGAGCAGCGGTTGCGGCCCGCTGCGCCGCCAAGATCTCCACGCGTTCGAGCATCATGGGAACGAGGGTGAACGTCATTACCAGCCAGAAAAAGACAGCCAGCCCCAGGGCGTGGAGCCACTGGAAACGCAGCAGGAGCCACAAGCTCAGGAACCAGACCGCCAGGTGAGCCGCGTAGAGGAGCAAGTTCGCCCCCACCAGTCCAGGCCGGGCAATCGACAGCTGGCCGAGGCGGTCCTCCGTCATGGATCGGCCACGCTTGTCGAGGTAGCGCAACGATTGGCCCCGTTCGACCTTGAAGTTCTTGTCCTGATCGCGCTCCGCTTCGAAACGAACTTTCTCGCCGTTGTCGTCCACCACAACCGCATCCGGATGGCGCGGCAAGGGCCGATTTTGGGCATCGCGGTATTCTGTCTGTCCCTGCGCGTTTTTGCGCAAGTTGTAGACTGTCTCCTGGCCTTGATACACAACCCGCAATTCTTTGAAGTCCTTGGTTTCATCACCGCCGAAAAAGAATTGGCCAGGGTATCGGCCGGGAGCACGGTAATCGCAATAGCCCCACAAGGCCAGGATCAGCGTCACGGCCAATCCCGCGACGGGGCCGCGCCAGTACAGTTGGGCCGCCGGCTCGCTATAGATGTAGCCCTGGAACCAGAGAGTGCCGGCCCAGAGAAACACGGCCAGGGCCAACGCCACCAGCACATAGACCAGCATGAGTCCGAGCACACCGTTCTCCGGTTGAGATGACAAAGACAGTCCGAGCCCCGAAGATAGAGCATGCCACGCCGAAGATCAAGCAAGCAGTGCGCCCGGCGCGCTGGCAGGGCGGAGCCCACGCCCCGAGCGCATTCGCGCCAGCGCTGGGCCCGGGACTTGCAGCTGGAGTAAGATTTTTGTCGAAACCGAGGCAGGCTTGACTTGCAGCCTACTCTTTCATGTTCTAGGGTAATTACATGCGGATGTTATTATGCTTTCCGGGCCGGGACGGTCGCGGTTCCGCAACCTGACGCGGACCACTCTTGGCCGTCACTGAAGTCGGCTCGCGACCCCTAGCGAAGGAACATCTCGTGCCGCCACTGCAATGTCGCAGCGATCGCCCGTCCCCCGCAACACTGGATACCTATCTGCGGGAAATCAACCAAACCTCGCTCCTCAACGCCCAGGAAGAAAGTGACCTCGCCTACCGCGTCGAGGAAGGCGATCACGCCGCCCGCGACCACATGGTCCGCGCCAATCTACGCCTGGTCGTCAACATTGCCCGTTCCTACATCGGCAAGGGACTGCCCCTGGACGACCTCATCGCGGAGGGAAATCTCGGCCTGTTGCGCGCCGTGGAGGGGTTCGATCCCAGCCTCAAGCACCGCTTCAGCACGTATGCTTCGTATTGGATCCACCAGTCCATCAAGCGTGCCGTGGTGAATACCGGCAAGACGGTGCGCATTCCGACCTACATGTTCGACCTCCTGAGCAAGTGGCGGCGCGCGACGGCGCAGCTTCAGGAGGAACTGGGCCGGGCGCCCACTCCCGATGAGATTGCGGCGCGCCTGAATCTGCCCAAGAAAAAGCTCACCATCATCAAGGCCGCCCTGCGCGTGTACAACGCCGGCCTCCAGAACGAACAAAGCGATTCGCCCTGGCCGCTCGCCGACCTGCTAAGCGATGAACGCACGCCAACTCCGGAACTGTGCCTGATGCAGGCCGACGAAATGCAGCAGATCCTGCACTTGCTCGACCGCCTCGACGAGCGCGAGGCCACCGTGCTCCGGCTGCGCTTTGGGCTGAACACCCAGGAACCCCTCACGCTGAAGGAGATCGGCGACCGCCTCAACCTGACGCGCGAACGGGTGCGCCAGATCGAACGGCATGCTCTGAAAAAGCTCCGCAATCTCCTGCCCCTGGAATGATCGAGGCGCACCAGCCCGAAGGGCCAGCGTGCTTCTCGTTCCCACGCTCCGCGTGGGAACGAGAAATCGGGCAGCCTCGGGCAAGTGCGCGAGCTTGGCAAGCCACCGTTGGCCCGCGGCAAATCGCCGTTGTGGGAACGGGGCAGGTTGCTATAATCCGTCGCGCCTTTGGCCGACTCGCACTGGGGCAGGGAGGCCATTCTTCTCTCTTTACCAGCTCAAGGGCTCATGGTCGCGAACTTATGCCTGTTGACGTGTGCCCTGCTGACGGGGCAGCCGGCGGACCGCGCCGAATGGCAGCTCCTGCCGCACCTGATCCGTGGACAAGAGTTGGTCTATCGCGGCTCTCAGGTCGAGGAGGCACTGGGCAACGCCGTCCAGTTCAGCCGTTCCTACCGCGTGGAAGCGCGCGTGTTTATTTTGCAAGCCGTGCCCCAGGGAATGGACGTAGCCTTCTTCACCTTGCTCAAGCTCCGTCCAGGACGCACGGAGCGGAACGAGGAGGCCGAGCCGAGTTCGGTGCGCTTGGAACTGGCCCGAGTTGATCCCCAAGGGGCAATCGTGGCCAATCCAGGGACGGCCCTGGCGGTTCCCCTCGATGGCCCGACCACCATCGAATGCGGCGCCTTCGTCGCGTTGCCTCCGGGACGCTTGCGTCCCCAGCAGACCTGGCAGGTCCTTGAGGAGGGACGGCCCGCGCGAACCTGGCGGGTGCT
>JBGQLF010001018.1:0-4629 GCA_041499985.1 Gemmataceae bacterium | reverse complement strand
GTCTCGTTGTCCAAGGCCGGCTCGGGCACCTTGACTCTTTCCCACGCCAACGCTTACCCGGGGGAGACGCACATCGACGGAGGCACCCTTCAACTGGGCGCCGCCAACGCCGTTCCCAGCGCCGGCGCGCTGGACGTGGCCGCCGGGGCTGTGTTCGACCTGAACAACTTCAACGACATGATTGGGTCGCTCGCGGGCGCCGGCAACGTCAAGTTGGGCAGCGGCAGCCTCACCATGGGCGGGAACAACGCCTCGACCACCTTCAGCGGGATCATCGGCGGCACGAACGGCACCCTGGACAAGAAAGGCGCGGGCACCTTCACCTTCTCTGGCCTCGGCGTCTACACGGGAGGAACGCAGATTGATGCCGGCACGCTCAAGGACGGCGCTGCCGCACTTCCGAGCCAGGGCACAGTGACCGTGGCCCTCGGGGCCACGCTCGACCTGAATAACTTCAGCGACACCATCGGGTCGCTGGCAGGGGCTGGTGCCGTCCAGCTGGGCGCCTTTGGGAGCCTGTCCACCGGCGGCGATAACACCTCGACCACGTTCAGCGGAGTCCTCAGCGGCTCCGGCAGCCTGTACAAAGAGGGCACGGGCACATTCACCCTGACCGGGGCCAACACGTACACGGGACCGACGGGTGTCGATCAAGGAACGTTGCTCGTCAACGGTTCGCTGTCTGCCCTCAGCCAAGTGTTCGTCAGCGGTGTCAGCGCTGTCCTCGGCGGCACGGGCACGGTCGGGGACGTCACGCTGGGGTTGACTGGCAAGATTGCCCCAGGCACGAACGGCACTCCCGGCACCCTGCACACTGGCAAGGTCTCGTTCAGCGCCGGCGCGACCTACGCGGTCCGGTGGAACGGGACCGCACCCGGCACCTATGATCAGCTCAGCGCCACCGGCCCGGTAACCCTTGCCGGCGCGTCGTTGAGCGTCACGCTCGGCTTCATGCCGGCTGTCGGCGACTCGTTCACGCTTATCCAGAGTGCTGCCGGCATCACGGGGACGTTTAGCGGCTACCCGGACGGGACTGTCTTCCTCATCAACAACCAGTCCTTCCAGATCCACTATACGGCTACCAGCGTGGTGCTGACGCGGGTCTGAGACTACCCGACGCCGCTCTGTTGCTGTCCTGGAAACCGGCTTCTCTCGTCAGCATGGCTGGGCGGCAAGGGTTGGTGCCGATTCGTCGGCGCCCGCGCAGGTAGCTGTGGTGGCAGTGGCGGACGGGGCGAAATCGCTTTGCTCATCTCCGCCGTCGGGGCCTGCCCGTGTTCGCAGCAGCGGTTGGCTGCGACGGCGGAGTGTTGCAAGCCCGTGTATCCCTGCGCGCTCCACCAAAAGCCTCGCTGGTGGCCGGGTCCTTGACTGTTCAGTTTGGCACAAGCCTTGGATAGGCGACCGGGAGCAAGAGAGATGATTACCGGTTCGTTGCCTCGACAGCCGCTCTGGTGCCAAGTACTGACTTTGGTGCTTGTCAGTGCGATCCTTGCCGTCCCGCTGTTTCTCGTCGCCGCCTTGTTGTTGGTGGGCTTCCTGGGGGTTGCAGCCGTACTGCAAGGTGGGAAGAGGGAAGTCGCCGAGATGTGGATCTGCCTGCCTCCAGCCCTTCTCAGCATCGGACTCGCAGCCTATGGGGTTTATCATTGGTATCGAGCGTTCCGGCTCACAATCATACAATTCAACTATACAAAGAGGATGTTCGAGTATCGAATCCGCGAGCATCAGTTTCTCTTCCATCGCGAGTTGTCGGACTGTGTCGAAATCCGGAAGCACTACAGCAAGGGCCGGTTGAAGTCGTACACCATCCGATTCCGGGGTGGCGACTGGGTTCTCTTGCTGGCGCACACCGAGAATGGGGCGGCGTTAGTCGAGCAGTTAGAGGCCGACCTTGCGGAAGGGGAAGGCGACACCTAAATCACCGTGCGTGAATCGGCAGCAGAGCAGTTGGGACCGGAAAAGGCCGAAGGGCGTGAATGCCGGTTCACGGGCTAGGCTCGGTTGTATAGCCATTACCGAACTTGTGCGACCAGTCCATCGGACCGTAGCGCAACGGCACGGCCGCAGCCGGCTTGTTTACGTCCGATAAGCCACGTTCCGTTTAACTCGCTCCGGTGGCCGCTGACGGACTTTCCATCCCGACGAACGTTCGACCGGCCACTCCGGTCGGCCGCAACCCTTCGTTAGACACCGTTAGCCAACAGCCGTGTGCGGCACGGCGACCTTCGTTCAGGTCCCGTTCTCCGCAGGGACGATGAAAGGCCGCCGGTATTCGCGTGTGAGCAATCCATTCGCCTGGTCGTGTCCGATAAACACTTCCCGCTCGGAGTCGATTCGGAGCAAGGCGCCCAGCGTCAATGGCGTCTTTTCCAGATCGACCTTGCTGTCTTGCAGGTGCTTGCGGGTGCGCTCGAGCGTTTCGAGCGCGTCCTCGTGGAGCCTGCCGGTCTCCAGTTCCCGCCGCACTTCCTCCGGGGCGGCCAGCCGACCGAGGCGGTACGAGATGTTCCCGACGTGGCAGAGGCCGGTGGACAGGTGGCCTTCGAGGATGTCGGCGTTCAGGTGCTCGCGTTGGCGGCTGCGGACGGCTTTCAAGAAGTTGGCAAAGTGGTCCTGGCCTTCGCCGGTGAACGTACGAATCAAGTTGCCAGCAGGGTCGAACAGCGAGCTATCCGCAATGATGCCCTCGGTGCCATAGAAAATCGAACCGCCCTTGAACTTGGTGCTGAACGGTTCGGTCTTGAGACCGCGCGTCTCTTGCACGATCGTTTTGCCGCCGCAATCGTGGATCACCACCTGCGTGTTGGGGGTCTGTCCAGCATCGGTATATCCTAGCCGGCCGCCAAAGCTGAGGACTGCCCGGCCCAGGTCCGTGACTCCCAGTCCCCAGCGGCAGACATCGACCATGTGAATATTGTTGTTGCCCAATTCGCCGTTGCCGGTTTCCCAGAACCAATGCCAATCGTAGTGGAACTGTGGTCGCGTCAGGGGACTCAGCGGTGCCGGTCCGGCCCACAGATTGTAGTCCACGTGCGCTGGGACGTTGTACGTGCCTGGACCGCCGATCGAGCCGCGGCGGCCGTAGATAATGGATTTGGCGAGCTTCACCTCGCCAAGCTTGCCTTGCCGCATATACGCAACCGCGGCGGCAAGCGGCCCGCTCGAACGGCGCTGCGTGCCGGCCTGGCACAGGCGCCCGGTTTGGCGCGCCACCTGCACCATGCGGCGGCCTTCGCTGAGGGTGTGGCTGACCGGCTTCTCGACGTACACATCCTTGCCCGCCTGCATCGCCCAGATGGCCGCCAACGCGTGCCAATGGTTGCAGGTGGCGATGAAAACCGCCTGGACGGAGCGGTCATCCAGAATGCGGCGCAGGTCCTGCACGGCTGTCGGTTTGCGGGTTTGCCCTTGGGCGGTTTCGCTGGCCAGTTTCTCGGCGCGTTCGCGGTCGGGATCGCAGACATAGAGGATGTCGCAGCCGGACAGCGGGCGGAGCGCCTGGACGTGCTGCCGGCCCCGAATGCCGCAGCCGAGAACCGCGACACCAATGGTGTCGTTGGCGATTTTGCTTTCTTTTTCCTGCGCGACCACGGGCGCCCCCACCGTGGCCGCCGCCGCGGCCGTGGCCAGCATCGAGTCTTCCAGAAACTGTCGACGAGTGATCATGGCGCTCTCCTGGTTAGCAACCGCTCCTGTCCAGAAACTGCCGGCTGGTGCGGTTGGGAGCGACCGGCAGCTCGCACCGGCGAAATCCTCCACTGGCTCCTGACTCGGGGCGGTATCCCGATCCGGAACTTGGCCCATTGGACCGTCGCCAGCGGGCGCTGCCGCGAAAGAACTCATCCTGAGCGCTACCGTGCGGGCAGTCGCCTTGGGGCAAGTAGTCAGGGATGAGATCCGGCGGACCCAGCAAGAGCGGGCCGCCCACCGCCTGCGTGCCAAGACCGATCTCTCACGGAAGGTGCTGGCGGAACAGGCGGGTTTGGCTGGTCGTTAGCGACCACGCTTTTTGAGCTCAAAAGTAACTAGGCCCGGCTCGGAAGTTGCGGTGAATTTGAGCCCGGAGGTATCAAAACTCTGCAAACGCGGGTCCAGCTCGGCCCCCTTGCGCGCCGCAACCGCTGGCGGCACCACGCGCACTCGATAGGTCCCGGGGGGGAGCGGGTCCATCAGCTTGAACGTCCCGTCCCCGGTCAGGGCCGCTGTAGCGGCGACCGTACCATCCTTTTCGAACTCGACCGAGCCCCCCTCCAGTTCGGTGATCATCGGGCCCTTTTCCCACTTGACGACGCCTTCGACCGGGAGGGCCTTGGCCTTGTAGTCGGACGTTCCACAGCCCAGGATCCAGCACCCAGTAAGGGCCGTCAGCAGACTCCAGCCGAGCCAATCCCCACGTCCAGCGGCACGCGATGTGATCATAGCCAAGAATCTCCGGGAACCAGTTGGTATTTCCCTAAACGAGCAAGGGATGAGCATTCCTTCTGGCCTACCCCCGGCTTTGGAGCCAGGGGTAGGCCAAGGCTTGGTCTGGCACGACGAGGAGGCGCTCAGGCTACCGGTTAATTGAGACTGAACACCAGGCCGTCGTTGCGTACACAGAGCGGAATCAGGACGTTGTTGACATCG
>JBGQLF010001017.1:0-4633 GCA_041499985.1 Gemmataceae bacterium | reverse complement strand
CGACCATCCCGGTGATGTCGGCAACATTGGTGGACTCCCCGGCAAGAGGTTCACTATCAAGGACAGGGGGCAACCATGAGTGCTCGCCTCAAGAAACTGAAAGAGCAACTGGGGAACGACTTCGGCAAGACGATTCGCTGGGAGTTAGCCTGTAAAGAGCACCATGCAACGACGACTGCCGAGAAGACTCGCCTCGCCGGACAAGTCTTGGCTGAACCAGCGACGAGGACCGTGGCCGAATGGTATTCCTGCTGGGCCAGACTGTACGGGCTTACGAACCCGCGCCTTCAGCAGCTTGTCGAACAACTCAACATGGCGAAGCTCCTGCACTTTCAGCGGCTCTGCAAGGAACAAAAGGCCGATACGGATGCGGAGCAGATCAAGATTGCCGAGGAGGTCTTGTCGTGGGGACCGCTGGATAATGCCGGGGCCAGCAACTCGGCTTGGCTTCGACTGCATGGGGCCAAAACGGTGAAAGCGCCGCCGTACAAGCCGACAGGTTACTGAGCCGTGAGCGAGCGTCCTGAACAGCTTCTTGCCGAAGGCTTCGGCAAGACGACCCGCTGGAGGGCGCTCTGCAAGGAGCACAACGCCACCACCGACGCCGACCAGATCAGGCTGGCGGAACAAGTGCTTGCCGAGCCGCCTCTGGGGACGGTAGCGGCAGGTCACGCGCAGTGGGCCAGACTGCTTGGAGCCCAAGATTGGCGGGCCCACCCTACAAGCCCACGGGCTTTTGAAATAGAGCGCAGTTGTTGCGTGTGGGGAACGTCAAGCACGTGGGAGATGAGCCTCATGGCCATTGTTCAAGAATACACGCAATCCGTACTAGCGCCGCAACTCCTTTCCCTTGGCCTGAACAAACACCAGCGGCAAGTCGTCCTTGAGGACGTGACAGGTAGGCTAGAGTCGCTGCTGTCTCACTGGTCCGACCTACCGTTCCGGCGCACCGTCCTTGTTCTGGGCACTGAAGAGGCTTCCTTCTGGGAGCCGCGAAGTGCCAGCTTGGAAGTCCGTGCGTTGGTGGTCGTCACCGTGAGGAATAGCCTTGTCACGGACCTTAACGCTGACCGTGCCTATACGCCGAAGTTGCGCTCGCGGAAACAATTCCTGCTCGACGAACGGATGCCTTGGATCACGGGCGAAGCCATCAAATGCTTCCAAGGTGTCAACCTCGACACCGTGCAGGTTCAGGCCCATCAGGATATGTTCGGCTCGTTGCCTCGCCGGTTCCCGAATGCGTGGCACGCCTTGTCCCTTCTTGGCAATTCGTCCGACAATGAAATCGAGTGCCAACTGCCGAAGGCAGAAGGAGAGCCGATGGACTTGCTGGCCTTGCAAGGATGCACCGAAGGGCATACCGTGATTGGGAGCGGCATTGATCCTGGTTTTGACCGCTACCTCATGGACGCCCTCATAGGGATCGAGCGAAGAGAGGTTGGGGCGCTCCTCACGCCGTCCTTCAAACACATCACGCGGAACGCGGAGAAGCTACTTTCGGTCATCGACCATATCCTTTGCTATGGCGGAACCGTGTTGACTCCGAACTACCTCTTGTCGCCTACCTACCTCGCCCGCCGAAACCTTCTGCTCCGTCCCATACACTGCAACGACGAGATGGCATCGCGGTTAGCCAACTCGGAAGGTCTCAGTCAGCGCCACAAGGAGGCTCTGGCTTCACTGGAGTTGTAGCGGTTGATCGGGATGAGGGCTTGCGCTTTTTCCTGGGCTGAGAACGCTCGACTTAAGACAGGGTCCGGCGACGCTGTCGATGGCGGATGCGATGTAAAGAGAGTTTGCACCAGCTGCCAACCGTTTCCCACAAACCTGTCCTCGGTAGGCGAAGCGATTAAAGGTATCCATTTCACTTGGTGGGTGGCAGACATGGCTTATGGCTCCAGTCCCAGCACTTTTCGCGGGCCGGGAGATCCGGTGAGATTTCTACCCCCCCGTCATCACCTGGCTGTCGAGGACTCCTTCCCCAGTCTCGGAGCTCGTAGGTGCGAGGGGGCCATTCCGCTTCAGGTAGTCCTCGTCCTGCATCCAGGCATCCGCCTTGGTTAGTGCATAGTGCTCCCGCCGATCGATAACCCACTGGATGACGTAATAAAACACCGGCGTCAGGAAGATACCAAACAGCGTCACCCCCAGCATGCCGGCGAACACCGCCGTGCCCAGCGTCCGCCGCATTTCCGCCCCCGCCCCCTCCGACACGATCAACGGCACCACGCCCAGGATGAAGGCGAACGACGTCATGATGATCGGCCGCAGCCGCAGCTGGCAAGCCGCCAGCGTCGCCTCGTAACGCGGCGTCCCCGCTTCCCGCCGCGCCTTGGCGAACTCGACAATCAGGATCGCGTTTTTGCACGCCAGACCCACCAGCACCAGGAAGCCGATCTGCGTGAAAATGTTCACGTCCATCCGCGCCACTACCACCCCCGCGATCGAGCACAGCAGACACATCGGCACGACCAAAATGACCGCCAACGGCAACGCCCAACTCTCGTACTGCGCCGCCAACACCAAAAAGACCAGCACCACCGCCAACAGGAACACCCACATGGCCGTGTTCCCCGTCTGGAGTTGCAACAACGCCAGCTCCGTCCACTCCGTGCGCATCGTCGTCGGCAACTGCTCGTTGGCGGCTGCTTCCAACGCGGCGATCGCCTGGCCGGAACTGGTGGCGGGACCCGGGTCGGCGTGCACCGCCGCCGACGGGTACATGTTGTAGCGCGTCACCATCACCGGGCCACTCACGAAACGCACCGAGGCGAAGGCTGCCAGCGGCACCATCTCGTTCTGGTTGTTGCGCACCTTCAATTGCTTCACGTCGGCGATCGACCCGCGGAAGCTGTCCAGGGCCTGCACGTTGACCTGCCAGGTACGGCCAAAGCGGTTGAAATCGTTGACGTAATACGGCCCGAGCGTGGACTCCAGCGTGGAGCGGACGTCATCGATCGACACGCCGCGGTCTTTGGCCTGGGCGCGGTCGATGAGCAACTCCAGCCAGGGGGTGTCGGCGCGGAAGCTGGTGAACAGGCCCGCCAGGTGCGAGTCGGCCGCGCCGGCGGCCAGGACTTTCTCGGCGCTCTCCTGGAGCGCGGGCAGGCCATCGTCGCCGGTGTCCTGGACGATGATCTTGAAGCCGCCCGCTGTGCCCAGGCCCTCCACCGGCGGCGCCCCGAAGAGGTTCACAATCGCCTTGGGCACCTCTTGCTGGAAGCGCTCCTGGAGAGCCGCGGCGATGGCCTCGCTGGATAGGTTCCGGCCGAGGCGGTGCTCGAACTCGTCGAGCATCAGATAAAGCGCCCCAAAGTTGGACGCATTGGCATTGAGCAGGATCGACTGGCCGGAGATGGCGACGGTGTGCTTGACGCCCGGGGTTTCCAGAGCGATCTGCTCGATGCGCTGGACCACGTCCTTGGTGCGCGTCACCGAGGCGGCGTCGGGCAATTGCACGTTGACCAGCAGGTAGCCTTTGTCCTGCTGGGGGATGAAGCCGGTCGGCGTCTGCGTGAAGCCCCACCAGGTCAGGGCGAGCAGGCCGCCGTAGACCGCCACCACCAGCAGGCTGACGCGCAACAAGCTGCCCACGGAGCGCGTGTAGGCGCCGATGGAGAAGTCGAAGGCCCGGTTGAAGCCGCGAAAGGCCCAACTGAGCAGGAAGTGGATCGGCCGGCCCAGGACCAGGCCGAGCACCAGCCCCGCCAGTGTCCCGGCCACGATCGGACCCCACAGGCTCGATCGGTCCAGCAGGCCGGACGGCACGTTCAGCCCCAGGGCCGCCAGCGCCGGCGCCAGCCCTTGGAAGCCGATCTTGTGGCCCAGCCAGGCTCCCAGGGGCAAGAAGGTGAACCAGGGCAGCGGCTCGAAGTGCCCTTTCACCCGCCGGCGCAGCAGCAGCGCCGACAGCGCCGGACTCAGGGTCAAGGAGTTGAAGGCTGAGATCAGCGTCGAGACGGCAATCGTCAGAGCGAATTGGCGGAAGAACTGGCCGGTGATGCCGCTGATAAAGGTACAGGGGATGAACACGGCCGCCAGCACCAGGCCGATGGCCACCACGGGGCCGGAGACCTGCTCCAGGGCTCGCAGGGTAGCGTCGCGCGGGGCCAGGCCACGCTCGATGTGGTGTTCGACCGCCTCGACTACCACGATAGCATCATCGACGACGATGCCGATGGCCAGGACCAGGCCGAACAGGGTCAGATTGTTCAGACTGAACCCCATGGCGGCCATCACCGCGAAGGTGCCCACGACCGCCACCGGCACGGCGATGAGCGGGATCAGCGAAGAGCGCCAGTTCTGGAGGAAAACCAGCACGACCAGGGCCACGAGGACGACGGCATCGAAGAGGGTTTCGAAGACTTCCCGGATCGATTCATTGATAAAAGGTGTGGTGTCGTAGACGATGGCATAATCGATGCCGGGCGGGAAACGGTCCTTCAGTTCGCGCATCCGCTGCTTGACCCGGCTGGCGACCTCCAGGGCGTTGGAGCCGGGCAGTTGGTACACGGACAGCGCCACCGACGGCTTGCCGTCGAGGGTGCAGGTCTGGTCGTAGGACTGGGCGCCCAGCTCGATGTTGGCCACATCCTTGAGGTAGACGAGGGAGGCGTTGGTGTTCTTGAGGATG
>JBGQLF010001016.1:0-4634 GCA_041499985.1 Gemmataceae bacterium | reverse complement strand
GTTATTTGCCGCCAACCACTCGACACCACTCCCCGTGAGCATCACAATAGTGCGGTCTCCTCCCCCTGGCTTTGTGGATGAGAGGTTCCGATGTCGATGCACGCCAAATTGTGCTGGCTGATGGCAATCGTGGCAGCGTCAATCCTTCTGCTCGGGATCGATCTCGGCGCGGCGGACCAGCCGGCGACCGACGTGCGTCCCGCCAGCAAGTTCCCCAGCGGGCACGAATGCGCCGCGCAGATGACCGTGCCGCCTGGCTTCGAGGTCAAGCTATTCGCCGGCGAGCCGGATGTTGTCAATCCTATCGGCATCGACTTCGATCACCGTGGCCGAGTCTATGTGCTCGAATGCCTCGAGTACCCCCGCAAGGCTCCGCCCGGCCAGAAAGGCCGCGATCGTATCCGCATCCTGGAAGACACCGATGGCGATGGCGTGGCCGACAAAGTGACCACGTTCGCCGAGGGGCTGAACCTGGCGACGGGGATCGCGGTCGGGCACGGCGGCGTTTTCGTCGGCGAAGCGCCGGAGCTTGTCTTCTTGCAAGACACCGACGGCGACGACAAGGCCGAGAAGCGCACCGTGCTGCTCGACGGCTGGGGCTACCAAGACACCCACGAAACCCTCAACAGCTTCCTCTGGGGACCGGACGGCTGGCTCTACGGCTGTCATGGCGTCTTCACCCGTTCCAAAGTCCAGGGCATTCCCTTCAGCGCCGCCATCTGGCGCTACCATCCGCAAACCAAGAAGTTCGAGATCTTTGCCGAGGGCACGAGCAATCCCTGGGGCTTCGATTATGACGAACACGGCGCCGGCTTCCTGACGGCCTGCGTCATTCCACACCTGTTTCATATGGTGCCGGGCGGTCTGTACATCCGCCAGGCCGGCCAGAATCGCAATCCGTACGCCTATGGCCAGATCAAGGAGATTTGCGACCATCTGCACTATCGCCCCGGCGGCTACCGCGGCGACATCCAGGCCACCACGTACGGCGGCGGCCATGCCCATGCCGCTTGCCTCATCTACCAGGGGGGAGCGTATCCGCCGGAATTCCACGGCCGGGTATTCATGAGCAACATCCACGGCAGCCGGATCAACACCGACATCCTCAAGCGTCACGGCTCGACCTACCTCGGCAGCCACGGCCCCGATTTCCTGTTGGCCAACGATCCCAACTTCCGGGCCGTGCAAATTCGCACCGGGCCCGATGGCTCCGTCTACATCCTCGACTGGTATGATCCGCAAGTCTGCCACAATACCGATCCCGCTGTGTGGGACCGTACGCATGGCCGGATTTATAAGGTGGTCTACAAAGGCACGCCGCAGCCCAAGGTTGGCGATGTGACCCAGCGTGCCAGCGCCGACCTGGTCGAGCCGCTCAAGGACAAGAACTCGTGGTGGTGGCGGCAGGCCTTGCTGGTGCTCCAGGAACGGGGCGATCGATCGATCGCGCCGCAGCTTCAGGAGATGGTTCGCAAGAGCGATCAGCCGCTGCACGCCCTACGGGCCCTGTGGGCGCTGTACGATCTCGGCGCCTTCGACGAAGCATTTGGCCAGGAGACGCTGGGGCATCGCGATGCCTGGTTGCGGGCCTGGGCGGTTCGATTCCTGGGCCAATTGGATGTCCCGCTGACACGGGAGACGTGGGAACGCTTGCTTCAGCTGGCCAGGACCGACGCCAGCCCGGATGTCCGTCTCCAGCTGGCATCCTCCTGCCAACGCTGGCGGGCGCACACGGATCCCAAGACTCTCCTGCAAGCGCTCATGCTGCGCGCGGAAGACGCCAAGGATCCGGTCATTCCCTTGCTCACCTGGGTGGCGTACGAACCGGGGGTAGTCCGCGATCTGGAGGAGAACCTGGATTGGCTGGCCCAGCACGCAGCGGAGAACCCCATTGTCCGCGCTGAGATGGTGCCGCGCACGCTGCGCCGGTTGGTCGCCACGGGAGAGCCCAAGCACCTGGACCTGGCCATCGCCTTTCTGGGCCGACTGCATGACAGCGGGTCGCTGGTGGCGGCTCTCGATGGCCTCCTGGAAGCGCTCAAGGGACGCCGACTCGAGCCGACGCCATCCTGGGCGGTGATCCTCACGCTGCGGCAGCAGTACCAGGACGATGCCGTCACCCGACGACTCCGGCGGTTGGGCATTCACTTTGGCGACCGCGAAGCCGTGAACGCCGCGGAGAAGGAAGCTCTAGATTCCCGGCTGGAAACTGGGCGCCGGCTGGAAGCCGTGCAGGCCCTGGCCCTGGCGCGCATACCCGCCTCGGTGGATCCCTTGCTGCGTCTGGCTGTGAGCGACTCGGTGCGTGACGTGAAGCGCGAGGCACTCCGGGCGTTGTCAGGCTTTGACAGTGCTCAGGTCCCTATTCTCCTGCTAGCTGAGTGGCCGAAGCTTCCTCCTGATTTGCGGACGGAAGTGATCGGCCTGCTCACCGGCCGCCGGCCCTGGGCGCAGGCGCTGCTCGAGGCTCTGCACAAGGGTACGCTGGCACGCCAGGATCTGACCGAAAACGACGTCCGCCGCATTCTGGCGCTGCGCGATGCGTCGCTGGCCAAGCAAGTGGAACAGGTCTGGGGCAAGCTCCGCGAACAGACACCAGAGAAGGTGCAACAGCAGCTCGTCAAATTCCGCAAACAGCTGGCCGAGCTGCCGGGCGATCGCAAGGCGGGTCAGGCGGTGTTCGAGAAGAGCTGCATGGTCTGCCACAAGCTACACGGCAAGGGACACGAGGTTGGCCCCGACCTGACCGGCGCCAACCGCCGCGATCCCGAGTACTTGCTCATCAACATCCTCGATCCCAACCGCGTCGTCGGCCGAGATTATTACAGTGCCGTGGTCCTTGATAAGTCCGGGCGGGTACACACGGGCCTGCTCGCGGAGAACACGCCGCAGCGGGTCGTCCTCAAAGGCGAAAACGCCAAGCTCACGGTCCTACCACGGAGCGATATCGACGAGCTGCGCATCGAGGAAAAATCGCTGATGCCCGAGGGACTGCCCGACACCATGACCGAGACGCAATTCCGTGACCTGATCGCCTTCCTGATGGAGGACCCGTATCTGACGCGCGGGCGGATCGCCGGGCCGTTCAAGGCATCGCAGACACTCGACTTCCGTTTTCCGGTAGAGACCGCGGCCGATCCCCTGCGGGCGGAAGGAGTGCAGTGGCGGCCATTCCAGGTCGGACCATCCGGCCTCATCGACATCGGCAAGCTGGGCGCCCTGGCGACTTCGGCGGGGAGCGCGGCCTATATCGTGATGGACGTGCACTCTCCCAAAGCTTGGCGAACCACGCTGGAGTTCGCGGCCGACGATGGGGCGAAGGTGTGGCTCAACGGCAAGGAGGTCTTTCGCCGCGAACAGGCAACGGAGGGGCAGCGCCTCAACGTGGACGTGAAGGA
Organism: Gemmataceae bacterium; assembly: GCA_041499985.1. Taxonomy (GTDB): domain Bacteria; phylum Planctomycetota; class Planctomycetia; order Gemmatales; family Gemmataceae; genus JBGQLF01. The sequence goes on along the minus strand of JBGQLF010001016.1, from coordinate 1,236 downwards.
GGGCACGAATCGCTTTTTATTCAAGGTCAACAATATCTACGGTCCCTCCTGGCTCAAGGCACGACTGGTGGATCCGGAGCGCCTGCTCGATCTGGGACAGCCCAGGTAACTGGAGAGTTTCAACAAGGTGCGAGGTGAACGGAGTGGCAAGATTCCGAACACACCATGAATGAGGTGACCCGCATCCTGGACGCCATCGGGCAAGGCGACCCCCGGGCCGCGGCGCAGCTGCTACCGTTGGTCTACGACGAGCTGCGCCGGCTCGCCGCGGCGCAGATGGCACGCGAGAAGCCGGGGCAGACGCTCGACGCCACCGCGCTGGTGCACGAGGCGTATTTGCGCTTGGTTGGCGATCAGCAGTTTGACAATCGCCGTCACTTCTTTGCCGCCGCCAGCGAGGCCATGCGTCGTATCTTGGTTGAGAACGCCCGCCGCAAACGCAGCCTCAAACGCGGCGGCGATCGCCAACGGCTCGATCTCAACGTGGAGCAACCTGTCGAGGTCGACCGGAGCGAGCCGCTCCTGGCGCTAGACGAAGCCCTGGATCGGCTGCAAGCCCGCGACGCCGACAAGGCGCAACTCGTGAAGCTCCGCTACTTCGCCGGCATGACCATCGAACAGGCGGCCGAAACGCTCGCCATCTCGGTCACCACGGCCAACCGTTGGTGGAGCTACGCCCGGGCCTGGCTGCACGAAGAGATCCGCCGCGGTGAGGATCTCTGAATCCCTTGAGTCGCCTGGAGCTGCGCCCCGCATCCGGTTTTGGACAGAGCTTCATATAGTCGAGACCACTCCATGCCGTCCGCCGCCCTGACTCACTGGCAGACCGACCGCACACCCCGTTTGAACGAGGTGGACGCACACTGCGCCGCCGTCCTTGCCCTGGCCCCGCCGAACCCGACGTTTCTCGACGAGACCTTGCGGGGCTTCGTCCTGCACCTCAGCGCTCACTTTCAGGGTTTCTGCCGCGACCTTTACACGGAATGCTCGCAAATCTGGATCGCGGCCATCCCTGCCGGGCTCAAAGCGACGGCTCAGGCGCAATTCTTTGCCCAGTTGGCGCTTGAGAAAGGGAACCCGACCTACGACAATATTAAACAACGACCCGATCAGGAGCTAGACCAGTGAAGGGCCGTACATAGAAAAAGGGAGGGAAAGCAGGAGGAGCAGCTATGCGTTACCGTTGGCCGGAGGACACGCAGTTCAACCAGGTGGTCCTGACCGTCGAGCAGGAGG
>JBGQLF010001015.1:0-4644 GCA_041499985.1 Gemmataceae bacterium | reverse complement strand
TGTCCTGAGCGGTCTCCCAATTGACCAGCTCCTTGGCGGCCAGCTGCTTGTAGGTCCCCCGGATCACCGACAGCCGCCGGGCCACAGCCTGGCTGTCTGATCAAAATCAGGCCGCTTGCGGCCATCGAGGCTGGGGGGACAACTGCCAATCGCCATGGACAACGGCAAGGAGAATCGGGAACAAACTCAAGGGGGTATACAGCTTTATGAAGCCAAAAAAGGAGGAGAAAAGGAGATGCAGCTCCCATTCGATCCGCGTCCTCACAGCGCGCTGCATCCGCAGCTGCGGACGTGTCAGGGGAGGCGGAGGATGCGGCACGTCTCCTCGTAGCTGTCCTCCAGCTCCCGGGGCACCGCCTGGTTGTCGGCCAGCCACAACGGCAGCGTCGGCAGCGGCTGGCCGACGACCAGCGCGTACAGCCAGGCTTCCAACAGCCAGACACCCTCCTTCTTCGTGCCGCGACAGGTCACGCCATAGAGGAGAGGTGCTTCTGCCGCCAGCGCCGGGTCCGTCTGCCCGATCAGTCTCAAGAGATCGCCGTAGAGGTTGAACTGCCGCGTGGTGACGAAGTCGAGGATCGTGACGGACACCTGTTCCTGGAGCAAGGCCACGCACTTGGCGACAAAAGCCTGGCGGTGCTCGGGCCGGTCCTTGTTCGCCGGACTGACGATCTCGACGGCCGCCACCAGGCGCCGGCCGCGCCGAGTGTCGTAGACACGCACCTCGTACAGGTCCTGGGCCGGTAGGTCAGCTGGCACGGCGAGGGTGGGTCGCGGCGGCGCCCAGACCGCGGTCACCACGCCACCCCCGTTCGCGTCGCCCGGGCTCCAGGCGGGGAGGTCCGGAGCATCCTTCTCGAAAGTGGCCACGTCGACTTCGACGGAGGTCCCAAAGTGGGCGCGCGGGGCGGCGACGTAACGGCGCGGCAGCTTGCGGACCAAGGCCTGGACGATCATGGCCGGCCACTGGCCGTGAAAGCCTTCCCACGACGTTACGTCGTCGAGCGGCGGGCGGAAGTGGTCGCGCAGCGGCATGGCGTTTCTCCGGCAAGTAGCAACTCCACCTATTGTATTCGCGCCCACGAGACGGCGTAAGGCATTACGCTGCGAAGATCGGAGCCGTCAGGATGCTGCGCCCGCCTTCAGCGCGGGATCCCGTTGTTCCGCAGATGCAGCAGATACTGGTGGAATTCCTTTTCGAACGCTTCGAGCGCTTGCCCGACCCAGGCGCGGAAGGCGCTCACCGGATCCCCACTGCGCTTGCAAGCTGCGACATAGCGTTCCAGCTCGGGAGTACTGAGTTTGTTGCGCTCCGCGGTGAGATAAAACGCCAGGGCCCAGCTGGCGAGGTAGTAGCGATCGGAAACCTGTTGCTCACTGGCGTGGGCCACGACGAATTGTCGGTGTCCGGCCGTGAGGAGGTCCGCCAGCGCGACCAGCTCTCCCTTGGCAAGGCCCGCCTTCACCGCGGCCAGGCGTTCGGGATCGGCGTGATCGATGCGCAGATCGCCGGCCTCGAGAATGGCGGTCTCGAAGACTTGGGCCAGGCCTTCGTTGAGCCAGTGCGGCACTTCGGCTTCTTCCGCGGCAAAGACGTAATTGGCCAGGTAAGCGTGAAAAGCTTCGTGGTAGAGGATCTGGAAGAAGCGCTTCGTCGCTTTCTCGAAATGCTTCTGGTTTTCACGGTCGGTTTCGCCGATCTTCTCGCGCGCAGCTCGGATCGGTTTGAGAAGATCCCGCGGGATCTTGCCTTTGTACTGGTCCTTCAGGTTGTCCTCCTGCTGGTGGAGGCGCTCGCGCAGGTCAGCGTGCTGTTTGCGCACGCGCTCCAGCTCGTCGCCCAGGTCCTGCAAGTCGGAGCCCCAGACGATCTGGTTGTGGGCCGCATCGTAATAGGCGGGGTTCAGCAGCTCGCGACCCTGTTCGCGTTGCAGGGCCTGGTACTCCGCCCGCGACTGCACCAGCCGAATCGTCGTCGGTCGGCCCGAGATACGTCGAGGAGGTAGCAGGCGCGTGAAGGCCGCGTAGAGTTGATCCAACCGAACGGCGGTGCGGCGGACGATCTCGGGGCGGGCATTGGAGACGAGCAGGAAGTGTTCCGACCGATAAGCCCATCCGCCGTCGCTGCTCGGGCCCCAGGGAGCGGGCCGGAGCTCGATTCGCTCCATCCGCTCTTTCTCATCCTGAACACTGGACTCAATGGCGCGCAAACGGGCCGCGAGCTGCTCGTGTTCGGCCATGCTCAGCCGCTCCACCCGATCGACCTCCGCGCGCGTGAAGGTGGTGGTGATCAAGCGCGTGCGCTCACCGGGCTTGCGGATGACACACTGGAAGAGGATCTCGCCGGGACTCTCCCGCAGCACCAGACCCAAAAACGTTTTGCCTTGCTTGTCGCGCACCACCTCGAATTTCCACTGGTCCGCGGACGCTGGCCCAGGAACCGTGGCGCAATAGATCAGTCCGAGGGCCAGACCCACAGCCAGGGCCAACCGCGCCCCCCGCGCCGGTATGCACGCTTTCTCGATCAAGACTGAGGCCTCCTGGTTCGACAGTTCGCGACGGGACCAAGAAACACCAGACTGGAGCCTACTATAATCGGTTGCCGCCCGGTTGCCAACTTTGTCGGGGCTAGGTTTGAGTACCCTGCTCCGGATGCGGACTGGTCAGAACGGTCCCGCGGTGTACTAAAAATAGGACGGGGCCGGTACGTCTCTGGTTTTTTGCCTGAAGCGACGATGACTCGAGTGCTGCAATGGCTACAACGGACCTGGTTTTGGCCATGACGGGAGCCAGCGGCGCGCCCTACGGGGTGCGCCTGCTCGAAGTCTTGCTCCGAGCAGGCCGCACCGTGCACCTCACCTTGAGCCCCGCCGCCGTCGAGGTGCTCGAACGCGAGATGGAGCGCCGAGTTCGTTTGGCAGAGTTCGCCCTGTCCGATCTACTCGGCGCAACGGCCTCGCCGGTCGCCCCTGGTCAGGTTCAGTATCACGATTATCGCAATTTCCAGGCGGGCATCGCCAGTGGCTCCTTCCTAACGGCGGGCATGGTCATCTGTCCCTGTAGCATGGGCACGGTTGCGGCCATCGCTCATGGATTGTCGCAAAACCTGATTCACCGAGCCGCGGATGTCCATCTCAAGGAACGCCGTAAACTGATCTTGGTGCCCAGGGAGACGCCGCTCAACCTCGTGCAGCTGCGCAATCTGACGATCTGCGTGGAAGCAGGAGCGATCGTCTTGCCCGCCATGCCCGCCTTCTACACCCGGCCGCGCTCGCTGGAGGACATGCTAGACTTCATGGTCGGACGCATCTGCGATCAGCTCGGCGTCGAGCATCGCTTGCTGCGTCGGTGGGGCCAGGAGTCCGAGTGATCTTGACGGCCAACCGTTCCGGACTTACCATCCCCGCTCGTTTTCCTACGGAACGGAGAACCGCCTATGCTCCCCTTGCTGGAGGGCGTGACCAACGCCCTCGTCCACGGCCGGTCCTGGATCGGCCATCCAGTGCGCGCGAACGACTGCCCCGGCGCCTTGTCGGTTCCCACTCAAGCGGCGGAGTTGGCGCGCCATTACGACTTGACGCTGAGTCACCCCTCGGGGACACGCCATGCTTTCCGCGCCTTTGAAGGATGGCTGGCTCAGGCTGCGGCAAGCCGGGGGATCTCGGTGGCGGTCCTCCAGGATGCTGTGGTGGAGGAAACGACTTGCCGGCTCGACCGCGGCGAGTTAACCATCGGCTTGCACCTCGATTATTTCGCGCTCTGGCACGTCGCGGACGATCCCTACGCACGCCTGGCTCAAGCCGTGCAGGACAGCGGCGGTTGTCCGATTAATGTGCCTGCCCGCTCCCGCCTGTTCACCGACAAGGCCGCCGCCCACGCCGAATTGCAGCGCCGGGGCTGCGGTGTTCCCGCCACGGTCATCCTGCGTCCGTGGCAACCGGACCGCCCTCTGATCGCGGCCGAAGCAAGACAGCTGGGGACAGACGACCCGGCCTGTTCGCTCTACTTGAAGCCGGCCAATGGCTTTGGCAGTAAAGGAGTCGTGCGCCTGGAGCGACCCGAACCGGCAAAGTTCCCCAGCACGCTCACCGCGGCCCGAAACTACGACCGCACCGACAGCCTGCTCATCCAGCGTGAGGTTCGCTACGGCCGGTTGCGCTGCGATGACGGCGTGGACCGCCCGGCGTATTGGCGCCTCTGGTATTGCCTCGGCGAGATCATCCCATTCTGGTGGAGCAAACAGGAGCTAGAATGCGGTCGGCCCAGCTACCGGCGTGCCACCTCCGGGGAGATGAAACTCCACCGGCTGGGATCGCTATGGGCGTTCGTGCAACAGCTGGCCGAGCTCTCGGGCCTGCACTGGTTCTCCACCGAGATCTGCTTGAGCGAAGGCCGCGAGCGGAGTCGCTTCACCGTTCCGGGAGCCGATGGCCAGGTGCGACCCCTGGTGGCCATCGATTACTTCAACGATCAATGCGATGTGAATGTGCAGAGCCGTTGGCTGGGCGCACCGCCCGATGCAGTGGTGCAACACGTCGCCGAACGCTTCGTAGAGACCGCCTACCGCCAGCAGCAAGGACTGCTCAGCTTGCACGAGGACATGTCGGGGCGCCTGACCGCGTGACGGGGGCGGAGAAAGGACCC
>JBGQLF010001014.1:0-4647 GCA_041499985.1 Gemmataceae bacterium | reverse complement strand
GGCTGACTACCGACCTGCCGGGCTCGGCTTTGGCCGGGCGGGATTCGCACCCGCTGGACGACAGACCGAATTTCGTGGATCATCGCATGATTCACTCCTTTCGGACCAGCATAGCCTGGTCGCAACCACCAAACGGTTTTTCGTGGGGGTATCGTGAATTATGGGAAGCGACACAAGCCTGAAGCGCCAGCGAAGGACCAGCCCAACCTTCGCTGGCGCTTCAGGCTTGTGTCGCACCCCAAAGTTAACCCGATCTCGGCCCGCTACCGTTTGGTGCTAGCTCTGAGCTTCGGCGGCGGCCCCTCTCCAGGGGCCGCTTTGGCAGGAGCAGGGAGGGTAGAAAGGGGACGCAGATGGTTAGCGCTTCGGCCCAAACGAGCTGCGTCCCCTCGTTGCTTGCTTTGGTTTGCGGTCGCCAGAACGAGCCCGGCGAAAACTCAGATCCTCCTCCCTGGGAGCGACGGCTTCGGCGTGAGGATGGCCTCGGGAAGGGGAAGCTTTCAGGAATCTTTCCAGAGCCGGATAGGTTCCTGAGGCCGTTCTTGTCCGTGCTTCGGTCAGACTCGGTTGCCCGAAGTGGCAGCAGCGGTTTGTCACCCCGCGCCGGGGAGAAAAAGGTGCCAGGAACCAATCCGAGGATCGGTTCCTGGCACCTTTGAGCATTCTCAACCGTCAGAGGAAAGAGGCAGCGACAAAGAACGTGCTGTGCAGCCAAACGGCGACAGCAGCCGGTCGTTGGCAGCAGCATGGATCTTCCGTCTTCCACTGCTTCCTGACAGCAATTTCGGCGGTATACTGACTGCCAAACCCACTCCTGGAGCGCAGGCGAAGCCGCGAAGTGGTGTGCCCTTACCGGATGAACCGCGGTCGTTGTGGATTGCCAGCCATGCAAAAAGATCGAGTCCTCTCTCTTCTGGTTGTGCTGCTCTACTTGCTGGTGTTCTATGGTTGGGCAGTCATTCACGGGATTCCCGCGGACCCGAAGGCGGCAAGGGGGCTTGCTTTCGACCTTATTGTCGTCCCGTTTCTCCTTCTCCTTCCGCTGGCATTGATTTGGTTCGGCGATGAGCTGGGCGACTATACGGGGCCCGTTCCCAGAGGCTATGTCGACCAGAAGACACCGGGATGCGTGCTGAAGTTCTTTGGCTGGGGCTTGCTCCTGGTTCCGGCCGTGCTCTTCGTCTATAATCTGTTCGCCAAGAGGGGGAATTAGTGGGCAACCGCCGCCGCGGCAGCCGCACTTGCAGCGGTTCCTTCTCGGCCCCCACGATAGCGATCGCCTTGAAGGCGACGCCGACAGGCGTTTCGCCGTCGTTCCCTCCTGAAAAACACCTGCTTCAGAACAGGTCTACATCTCTTCTGCCAGGGTGCGCAGAAAACCCTGAAAATCGGCACGCGCCCGTAACGGGTCCAGATCGGTATCCTTCTTCAAGAACTCGACACGGGCGCGCTCCTTGAAATAGCCTGCCGCCAGGGACTTGGTCAGTAGCTCGACGGCGCGAGCCGCGTGGCGCTCGGCCAGCCGGTCCCGGTCGGCCTGCGACAACGAAGTATCCTTCCCGGCCGCAGCGGACGATAGGGCGTACACGCACGCCAGATCATAAAGGGTATCGGCCGGCACGTCCTTTGCCTGGGCGACGTCATCGGCCTCCCCCGCGGCCCGGCTGTGGTCGCCGAGCCGAGCCAGGGCGCCCGCGCGACCTAGTTGGGCCGTGTGCAAGAATCGGCGTGCCTTCACCAAGCGTGGCTCGCGGCGCAGGACGGGTTCAAGCGTGGCGATAGCCTTGGCGAACCAATCGAGGGAGGCTTGCAACTGATCACTGTCCCGCACCAAGAGGCCCAGGTTGGCGTAGCTGTTACCGAGATCCATGGCATATCCCGGCACCGTAGGGAAATCGGCGGCCAGGCGCTCCTTGATCTCCAGGGCGGCGCGGTACGCCGCTTCCGCCTCGGCCCGCTTACCTTGGTCCTTGAGCAGGTTGCCTAGGTTGTTCTGGCTTCCGGCCAGGTCTTGGCGGTAGTCAGGCACGGCGGGGAAGTCGGCGGCCATGCGCTCCTGGATGCCGAGAGCAGCGCGGTACGCCGCCTCCGCCTCCGTCCGCTTACCCATGCGCCTCAGCAGGATGCCCAGGCTATTCTGGCTCTTGGCCAGCTCTCGGCGGTATTTGGGCACGTCGGGGAAGTCGGCGACCAGGCGCTCCCGGATGACGAGGGCAGCGCGGTACGCGGCCTCCGCGTCCACCCGCTTGCCCAGGTCGTTCAGCAGGCGGCCCAGGTTGTTGTGGCTGATGGCCAGGTCCTTTCGGTATTCGGGCACGGCAGGAAAGTCGGCGGCCAGGCGCTCCTGGATACCGAGGCCAGCACGGTACGCAGCCTCCGCCTCCGTCCGCTTGCCCAGGTCAGCCAGCAGAAGGCCCAGGCTGTTGTGTCTTCCGGCCAGCTCCTGGCTGTACTCCGGAGCGGCGGGGAAGTCGGCGGCCAGGCGCTCGTTGAGGCCGAGGGCAGCACGGTACGCGGCCTCCGCCTCCAGCTGCGTGCCCAGGCCAGCCAGGAGGTAGCCTAGGTTGTGGTGGCTTCGGGCCAGCTCCTGGCGGTAGCCAGGCACGGCGGGGAAGTCGGCGGCCAACCGCTCTAAGATGCCGGTGGTGGCGCGGCGCCCGGCCTCCTCCTCGGCCCACTTGCCCAAGTCAGACAGCAAGCTGCTCAGGTTGTTCCGGCTCTTCGCCAAATCGTGGCGGTATTCAGGTACGGCGGGAAAGTCGGCGGCCAGGCGCTCGTAGAGGCCGACGGCGGCGCGGCAGGCGGCTTCGGCCTCCACCCGCTTGCCCAGTTTCAACAGCAGGATGCCCAGGTTGCCGTGGCTCTTGGCCAAGTCCTGGCGGTACTCAGGCACGACGGGGAAGTCCGCAGCCAGGCGCTCGCGCATCTCAAGAGCGGTGCGATGTGCCGCCTCAGCCTTCACCTGCCTGCCTAGGTGGTCCAGCAGGACACCCAAATTGTTGTAGCTGTTGGTCAGTTCGTGGCGGTATTGGGGTACATCCGGAAAGTCGGCGGCCAGGCGGGCGAAGATCGCGAGCATCTGCTCGTACGCCTTGACCGCTTGTTCCTTCTCCCCGATCTCCTGCTGCACATACGCCAGCCGCCCATACGCCCGGCCGCGCTCTGCCTCCAGCTTCGTGTCCGCGCCCGGCTGCCGCACGAACTCCTCGTAAAACGGCAGCGCGCTGGCCAGCAGCTCCCGGCGCAGCTTGTGAAAGTCCGCCTGCTTCAGCCGCTCATCCTCCGCCACCCGGGTAATCGTTTTCTCCACCGCCTCCTTGGCCAGAGCAAAGTTAGCTTCCGCCCGGTCCCGCTCCTGGCTCGCCTTGGCCTCGTTGTTCCGGGCCTGGGCCTCCGCCTGCGTCGCCCGTACCGCCTGCCAGGTGCTCAGGATGGCTCCCAGCACCAGGACCAGCGCCACGGCCGCCAGCAGACTCGCCACCAACCGGTTGCGCCGGCACCAGCGCCAGCCCCGCTCCGCGGCGCTCACCGGCCGCGCCCAGACCGGCTCGCCCGCCTGGAACCGGCGCAGGTCCTCAGCCAAGTCCAGGGCCCTGGTGTAGCGCTTCCGCGGCTCCTTGTGCAGACACTTCAGACAGATAGTCTCCAGATCGCGGGGCACTTTCGGCTGTAACCGCGACGGCGGCACCGGCTCCTGAAAGCGCACTTGATACAGGATGTCCAGCGTGCTCTCCCCCAGAAACGGCGGCCGGCCCGTCAGCATCTCGTACAGCATCGCTCCCAAGGCATAGACGTCTGCTGCGGGACCGATCTCCCGAGTGCGGCCCTCGGCTTGTTCGGGAGCCATGTAACGGGGCGTGCCCATCAGCGCCCCGCTCTGCGTCTGGGCCGACTCCACGTCCAGGCGCTTGGCCAGACCAAAATCCGTGATCTTCGGTGTGCCATCGGTCCGCAGCAGCACATTGGCCGGCTTGAGGTCGCGGTGGACGATGTGCTGCGCGTGCGCCGCCTGCATCGCGCGGGCCAGGGTCTCCACGAGCCCGGCCGCTTGCTGGGGTGGCTGCGGAGTTCCCGCCAGCTTGTGGGCCAGATTGCCTCCGTCGACAAATTCCAGGGCGCAGTAGGGCCGGCCGTCGTGTTCGCCGACCTCGTGGATTTGGATGATGTGGGGGTGTTGCAGGCGGGCTACCGCTTCCGCCTCGATGCGGAAGCGCGCCCGTTGCTCCGCCCCGGCATACTCACCCGCCAGGATCATTTTCAGGGCCACCAGCCGCTTGAGCTGAAGGTGCCGGGCTTTGTAGACCACGCCCATGCCGCCGTGACCTAATTCCCCGAGGATCTCATAGCCGGGAATGCACGGCCAGTGTCCCGTTGCGGGCGGCGCCGCGGGCAGCGTCGCCTGCGTGGCGCCGTTGCCCTCGGCCGGTTGGGCCAGCGTCCCGGGCTGGGCCACCGCCGCACGCGGCTCGACCGCCTCCAGCAGCGGCTGCAAGGCCTTCAAGTCGTGCAGCCGGCGCCGCACCTCCTCCAGGAGTTCAGGGCAGTCGCGGCAGAGTTCCTCTGGCGTGAGGGTCCGGCCGTGTTGCTGGCTCTCCTCGTAACGCTGAAGCAAGTCCAGCACCCGGGCATCGACGCTCATCGGCATCC
>JBGQLF010001013.1:0-4654 GCA_041499985.1 Gemmataceae bacterium | reverse complement strand
GGCAGACGTGGCCAGCCCGTTTTGGCCTGTAGGCCCAACCAAGCGAGCGACTCAGGCTGTTCGGCATGCCCCTCGCTACGCCCCACTTGCTGATCGGCCGTTCAGAAAACGACCTGATCGGTCAGCCTTCGGGAATTTCTGTCCACCAACGCACCTCTGGTTTGCGGCCGCGTTTGGACATGATGCTGACCCCGGAGAAGGAATCGGGTGAATGTCAAGCCAGGGTAATTGTAGAGGCGTGGGAGTGCCGGACAAGAGTAATTCACGCGATAATTCACGCGAGGCGAATCATTTTGCGGATACGCTGAGAGCAAAGTTTGCCGTCTTTTATGCGGTTTTCTGATTCTCAGCGCGTTAGAGCTTCTGCAAATCTTGCGTTTGCGGCAGGTCGTCAAGGCTGTGCAAGCCGAATAGCTCAAGGAAGCGTCCGGTTGTCCCGTAAGCCACCTCGCGCCGCGCTGCTTCCCCGCGATGTACGACTGCGATCAGACCGCGCCGCACTAACTGCCGGAGCAGGCTGCCCGATTCGGCGCCGCGGAGGCTGTCGATTTCCTGCTTCGTCGCCGGTTGGCGGTAAGCTACCAAGGAGAGTACGTCAATGGTCGCGGGCGACAGCCGAGCTTCCCGCACCTGACCGTAGAGCCGGTCCAACACCTGCCGAAACCGGGGTCGCAAGGCGAGGACATACCCCTGTTCCTGGCCCTGGATCAGGTAGGGCCGACCCTGCCGCCGGTAGTCTTGATCGAGGGCGTCGAGGGCCTGGTTGAACTGCGCCTGCGTCAGGCCGCGGATGATGGCACCCGCTCGCTCTGCGGTCAACGGCTGGCCGCCGACGAACAACAGGGCTTCCAGGATGCGTGAGACCGGTGGCGGTGCCGCGGAGGCGGGCGATGCAGCGCTGGGCGGCGTTGGATCCGTCTCCGTGCCGACATCCACTTGCCAGATCGGCTCGGGTGCAAGGTCCGGATTGCTGCCTTCCGGGGGCGGCGGGGCTCCCGACGCAGAGCGCTGGTCCGGTGGCAATTCGTTCCTTGACATAGGCTACGTTTTGTCTGAGCCGGAAGCGTTAGTGATGGTGCTGGCGGGCCCCGTCGCTAACGCTTCCGGCTCAGACAGACAGGACAGAAGGATCAGTTCGGTAGAAAAAATATCCCCGTGATGAACGTACCACTCCAGAAGGCGCTAAAGGCCACCGCCAGCGCCACATGAAGGATGCGCCGGTGGGTACGCCCCGTATACAGCATGGCGGGCAGCAAGACGGCTGCTGGGAGGGCAAAGCACAGATGAATGCTCAGGTTGCGTCTCGCGACCTCATCAAAGTAAGCGAACAGCTGCGGATCGAAGAAACGCACCATCACCTCCAGCCCTAACAGCGCAGATAGGGTCAGCACGAAGAACAGCGTATTGATGCGCCCGTGCCAACGGTATCGGCCGCGAGCGAGAGCGACGAGCGAGGCCAGGAACAGGAGTGTGACGGTCACTACGGCAATTTTCAGTGTCAATAAGACGTCGGGCCCGGTGAGCACGCGCGTTTTCCTTTCTCCGAGGGCGAGTCGCCATCAACCACCGGGATCATTGTACTCAGGCGGCACGGCGGCGTGCTCGGGTCGGCTGGTGCTTCCAGCGGCGATGCAGCCAGAAATACTGCTCGGGCGCCGTGCGAATAAGGCGCTCCAGGGCTGCCGTGAAGCGCTGCGTCATCATCCGTACGGCGTTGGGCTGGCCCTGATACTCCTCGGGAAGGATCAGCTCTTCAACCACGACCTCGAAGCACAGCGGGGCGTCACGGCGGCGCGTGCCCAGGACCACCAACGGCACCTGGTATTCCAGGGCCAGCAGGGCTATCGCCTTGTGTGTGGAAGCGGGCCGGCCAAAGAAGTCGACGAACAACCCGCGTTCGCCGGCATCCTGATCGCCCAACGTGGCGATCACGCCGCCTTTGGCAAGGAGGGCTTGCATCTGATCGAAGTCGCCTTTCTTGGCCAAGAGCTTCTGCCCGGTGCGTTGGCGGAACTGGCGCAGATAGGCATCCACATAAGGATTATCCAGCGGCCGGGCGACCGCGTGTGTGGCGAAGCCCAGCAGTCCCAGGAGATAGCCACCGAGCTCCCAGTTGCCGAAGTGGGCCGTAACCAGCAAGAGCGGCCGGCCGGAGAGTAGGCCGCTCACCAGTTGCTGGCCGCCGCGCAGGGTCAGATGGCGACGCCAGTTGTGCAGGTGCAGCCGTCGTGGGGCGTGGATGATTTCGATCAGCATCGTGCAGAAATGAACGTAGACGGCTCGGACCACTGAATCGCGCTGGGCATCACTCATCTGGTCAGGGAAAGCATAGCGTAGGTTGTCGTGAGCCACTTGGCGATGGCGCCGATCCAGCTGGTACACGAGCCAGGCCAGCCCGCGCGCCAGGGCACAGGAAACCTCGAATGAGAGAGCTTGTATCACACATACGAGCAACCGAACGACGAGATAGACGGCGTAGTTTGCCAGCGAAGAGCGCGACTTGGACATCCGGTCACTCCTTTGACCGGAACTTGCCACTTGCAAGTTCCTTACAGTTCCAGGGTTCTCCCTGTCGCCGCCGAGCGATAGATGGCCAGGATGATCTCCACAGCCCGCCGTCCCTCCCGGCCATCGACCAGGGGATCTCGGCCGGTCTCAATAGCCTGCACAAAGTCCGTCAATTGCCGCGCATGCCCGACGTGCGAGATCGCCGCCGGGTTGCTGGAGCCGCCAGACGCGCCAACCTTCTGGGCAAACCGTTCCTTAATGGCACGGTCCTCCGCCGTTTCGGGCGTGAGCTCCCAGCGCAGCATATCCTCCTGCTCGATCACGGCCGTGCCCCGGTCACCGTGGACCGCGATGGTCTTGGGCAATCCCGGGAAGACGCTGGTCGTGGCCTGGATCACGCCCAGGGCGCCGTTGGCGAAGCGCACGCAGGCAACGGCCGTATCCTCCACTTCGATGCGCTCGTGGGCCAGCGTCGCTGTGAAACCGCTGATGTGGGTCGCACGTCCCATCATCCACAGCAGCAGATCCACATTGTGAATCGCCTGATTCATCAGGGCGCCGCCCCCGTCGAGGGCTAGCGTCCCCTTCCAACCACCCTCATCGTAATACGACTGCGGCCGCCACCACTTGCACGTGGTCTCGCCGAGTGTTAGCCGGCCGAATCGCCCCGCCTCGACGGCGGCTTTCAAAGTCCGGTTGGCGTCGTTGAAGCGCGAAGGGAAGATGGTAGATAGCTTCACCCGATGGCGCTCGCAAGCTCCAATGATGCGATCGCAGCGCTCGAGCGTGATCTCCAGGGGCTTCTCGACGACCACGTGTTTGCCGGCTTCCGCGGCAGCGACCGCTGGCTCCAGATGGGCGCCACTCGGCGTCGTCACGACCACGACCTGAACATCCGGCCGGGCCAGGACCGGGGCCAGCGAAGTGTAGGTGTCACAAAGCGTTCCCAGAGAACGGGCCAGTGCTTGGGCGTTGGCCTGGTTGCGGCTGACCAGCGCGAGCAGCCGGGCGCCGGGCACTTCGGCCAGGGCACGAGCATGAAAGCGAGCGATCATTCCGCAGCCGACAATGGCAAAACCGAGCATGGTGGAAAGTCCGTAGTCCAGGGCGCCGGCAAGAATAACTTGATCAAGGTCTGGGTGGCACGCCCTGAGTCTTCGAAGGGCGTGTCCGGGCTTTCCGCGACTCCGCACGCCCTTCGAAGACTCAGGGCGTGCCACCCTTGGCGTGACCTCCACACGTCTAGGGGTCGGTGTCGGTCTTAAGCAAGAGGGCGGCCCGCCAGAGGTATTGCAGGCCACTGAGAGCGGTGGCCGCGACCATGGCATAGAGGAGACCATCACGCACGGTAGCGCACAACCACAAGAAGGTGTCAGAGACGGCGCTGATGGTCGCTTGGAGGAACACGAAGACCCCAAACAGGGCGGCACATTGGAGAACCATTTTGAGCTTCCCGAGCCAGTCAGCGCCAAACACAGCACCGCGGGTCTCCAGGAAGCTGCGCAGGCTGGTAATGATCAATTCGCGGGCAACGACCACGGTTACCATCCAAGGCAGCAGCCAGCCATCGCTGAGGCCAGCGGGGAGGAGAAAAATATACGCGCCGCAGATGAGGACCTTGTCGACGAGAGGGTCCAGGTTTCGGCCCAGGGTGCTTACCAGGCCTTGCTTGCGGGCAAGGTAGCCGTCGAGCCAATCCGTCAGGGCCGCGACGGCGAAAACCAGGATAGAGCCAATCCAGCTCTCGGCGGCAATGAGGCCAAACAACACGAAAGCGAGCACGAGTCGCATCGTGGTGAGCTGATTGGGCAGGTTGAAGACTGGCGGCCGGGTCGGAGTCATGGTAGCCATGCGTCACCTTGCACCGCTGAGGGCCCGTGCCATGAGATCATAGCCATCGGAAGCCGTCACTTTCACACGGACCAAGTCGCCAGCCCGAAGGGCCTTGCCCTTGACGCGCACCAGGCCGTCAATGTCGGGGGCATCGGCATGGCCGCGGGCGAGCCAGTGATTGGGAACTTCGGGATCAGGACCATCGAGGATCACCTCGATCTCCCGGCCGATTTGCCGTTGGCTCCAGGCAAAGGCCACCTCTTGCTGGGCTTCCATCAGGCGGTTGCGCCGTTCCTGCTTGATTTCCTCCGGC
>JBGQLF010001012.1:0-4663 GCA_041499985.1 Gemmataceae bacterium | reverse complement strand
CGGGCGCCTTCTTCGGCTTCCCCAACGCCAATCTGGTCACCAACGCCGCCGACCTGACTCTCGACGGCGCAGGGGCTCAGGTCATCAATACGACCAACCAAGCCGCCGATCCCCTCGCCAACTTCGCCGCCAATACGGGATCGCTGGCGATCCGCAACGGCCGCAACCTCGGGGTCGGTGCATTCACCAACAGCGGCACCTTGGGCGTCGGCGCCGGCAGCACGTTGACTGTCACCGGCTATACCCAGACCAGCGGTGACACGATCCTCAGCGGCGGCACCCTGACCGCCCGAGTCAGCACCCAAACCGCCGGCACCGTCGCCATTCAGGCGGGGCGGCTTGATGGCAACGGTACGATCAATGGCTCGGTGAACAGCGCCGGGCTGATCGCGCCCGTCGGCGCCGGCCTCGTCATCTTCGGCCCGCTGACCACATCGGGAGCTGTAACGGTCAGCGCCCTCTTGAACGCAGGCACCTTTACTCAGACCGGCGGTACGACCACCCTGGCCGGCGGCACACTCAACGCAGCGAGCCTGACCTTCGCCGCTGGCAGCACCCTGTCCGGCTCCGGCACCATCAACGGGAACGTAATAAACGGCGGAGTGTTCGCGGTCGGCGGCACGGGGGCTGCTGGGTTGCTGCGCGTCAACGGGAACTTCACCCAACTCAGCAGCGGTCGCTTGAATCTGGAGCTTGGTTCGTTCGACGCAGGTGTGTTTGACCAACTCCAGGTGACTGGCGCCGCCGCCCTGGACGGCACGCTGAACATCGCCCTCCTGAACGGGTTCTTCGCCCGAGCCGGCGACTCCTACCGAATCCTGACGTTCGGCAGCGAGAGCGGCGCGTTTGCCACCATCAACGGCGTAGACCTCAGCGCGGGATTCCTCCTCATGCCGATCTTCGACGCCACCGGCCTGAGCCTGGTGACGAAGCCGAAGCCGTGACGCAGACCTCTGGAATCACCGGAATCATATCCTTTTTATTGATTGGAGATACGCGATGCGCTACCCAAGTTACCGTCCTCGCAATGTCTTGATCGGCATCATTGTCCTGATCGGCTACCGCTGGCGCCGGCGGCTGGAGTGAGGTAGCTCCCCAGATACGCGACCCTGTTTGGATTGCCGCTCCCGGAGTCACGGCCATCCGACTGGGGACCGGGCGAGGGCCCTGAGAAAACGTCATCACCGATGAGAAGGTCGCGTCGGCGCTTCTCGCTTCGAGTGAGTACTTCCAGCTGACGCATCCTTATCCCTGATGCAAGGAGTTAGAACGTTATGTCCACACGTCTCACCAGTCGTACGCTGAGCAAGCTGGCAATGGCTGCCCTAGTCCTCGGCTTCGTACTGAACGGGGAGAGCCGGGGCCAGCCGAAGAATCAGAAGCTTCCCAAAGCAGATGAGAAAAAGGCAGCGGAGGAACTCAAGAAGGCCAACATCCAGGAGCTCAAGGGCAGGGAAGCCCAAAACTTGAAGGGAGCCTACATCTACCTGGCGATGGCCAACCACGACTATGACGGCCACCGGGCCAAGGCAATGCAGGAGGTGCAGGCCGCCATTGAGCTCCTCGACCGCAGCATTCTGAAGAACGGCACCAACAATCAGAAAGTGGTGGCCCTCCAGGAAGAGATCAAGGCGGCCCGCGCTAAATTCCTCGCCCAGCAACAGGGCAAGGTTCACGAGCCCCAGGTCCTCTCGGACCTCCAGATGAAGGCAGGTCGGGAGCTGATCCAGAAGATCGCGCCTGGTTTGGCGATGGTGAAGCAGCCTGCCGTGACTGGCCATGTTCAAAAGGCCCTCGAGGAAATCGAGATCGCCCTAGAGATCCGCTGAGCGGCAATTTCAAGACGGCCCGAAGGACAGCTCGCGTCTTGGTCGATCGGTCCGCCCGGAAAACCGATGGGGAAAATGATCCGTTCACCCGGTTCTTGACTCGGAGGTAATTGGTGAGCATAATCTCCAACACCTTTTTCCTCCTCTAAGGAAGCGCGCCATGCTCCGTACGGCCAGGTTGGTCGGCATGACAACGTTGACGTATTTGCTCCTCCTTGAGATGGCCAGGGCCCAAGTAGGAGCCCAGGGGGTTGCACCGACGCCCTATACCTATGTCCCCGTGTACACTTCTCCCTACGGAGGCTACAGCAGCGATCCCTATGGGAGCTACTTGCGCGGTGCGGCCGAAGTCATCCGCGCGCAAGCGCAGTTTATGGTCGGCCAGCAAGAGGGCGCCAAGCTGCGGCAAGAGGTTCGCCAGGCGCGGTTCGAAACCCGCCGCAAGGAATTGGAGCAGTGGCTCTGGGAACGGGAACGTCTGCCCACGCCCGAGGACGAACGGCAGCGGCGCCAGAGGGAAGAACTGCGCCGCAGTCTGAATGATCCGCCGATTACTGAAATCTGGTCGGCCAAGGCCCTCAACGATTTGTTGGCCCATGCTCAGAAGATCGACGCGCGGGTTCCGTCCGATCCCTTGAACCAGGAGCGGTTGGCGAGAATCCACGTCACTTCCGGCAAGTATGGGGGCAATCTCGGCCTCCTCAAGGAAGGGCGACCCACTTGGCCGTCCCTGTTAAGTTGGGAGATGTTCCGCCCGGCACGGAGCGCTCTCGATCCACTGATCGCCGAGGCGTTGATCCAGGCCAGGCAGGGAGAGGTCGATGCCGAACTCTTGAAAGCGATTCATGGCAAGGCTCAGGATCTGCACCAGCAACTGGTCGCGTCCGCTTACGCAGCCGGGAACGAAGCCCGCTGGACACCGATCATGTACGTCGACGCCAAGCACTTCCTCGACCAGTTGGACAAGGCCCTGATCGCTTTGCAACAGCCGAACGTGAAGGATTACCTGACCGGCAAGTACGCTGCCCAGGGCAAGACTGTGGCCGACCTGGTCCGCTACCTGAAGGAGAACGGACTCCGCATTGCGCCGGCCACCCCGGGGAGTGAAGAGGCCTACACCGCTCTCCACCTGAGCTTGGCGAAGTACGTTCGGGATGCAGGGGCTGCCGTCCAGCCCACTCGCTGAGGCCAACTACATGGATTCCGGTAATTGCGGGGATTGCCGTGTGTTCGCGCGACATCGCATGGTCCGGTCTGTGCCGCCTTAAGTCCCGGAGGTCCAAATAATGAAGGAACCTACCAGCTGGGTGGGCCAACGGCTCATCAGTGACCGTTATCTGGTGACGTCCGAGCTCGGCGAGGGCGGTATGGCCATCGTCTACCGGGCCCGCGATTGCCGCTCCGGCTGCGACGTGGTGATCAAAAGGCCCCGTCGGGAGCTGTTGGAGGATCCCAAGTTCGCCCATCGCTTCGTTGGCGAACTCCGTTCCCTGGTCAACCTCGAACATCCGCACATCGTCCCCTTGATGGATATTGGCGAACACGACGGCATTCCCTTCGCCGTTCTGCCCTACCTCTCCGGCGGCAGTCTCCGCGCGCGCCAGCGATCGGACCGCGACGGGAATTCGCTTCCCATCCGTCCGGAGGAATTGTGTACCTGGCTGGGTGATGTCGCGGCGACCCTGGACTTTATCCATGGGCAGCATTACATCCATCGGGACATCAAAGCCGAAAACATTCTGTTCGATGGCGAAGGCAAGGTGTACATCACCGATTTCGGAGTTGCGAAGGTTGTTGCCGCCGACACAGACGTGAAGCGGCATACCACGCTTACGGAGGCCGGTTTCGTCCTCGGGACAGCGCAGTACATGGCTCCGGAACTGATCAAGGAAGAGCGCTACGATGGACGGGTGGACCAATATGCTCTGGCCGTCACCTTGTACGAACTCTTGACCGGCCACTATCCCTTCCCGGGTTCGAATACCGCGGTGGTTCTGGTCCAGCAGATGACGGTACCTCCCCCGCTGCTGCACGATCTGCGGCCCGGGATCCCGATGAGGGTCTCCGCCGCGGTGGGCAAGGCACTCTCCACGAATGCCGGCGAGCGCTTTCCGAGTTGCACGGCGTTTGCGAGCACGGTGCTCGAGGGGCTGGGCAAGACTTCGAGCTCGAGCGGCCCGCAGGTCGCTTCCAAGAGCGGGATGAAAACGGCTTCAGCCGCCGACCCGGCGATCCGGAAAGTACCCTGTCCCTCCTGCCACCAAATGCTGGCGGTTCCCGTGGCCAGGCTGGGCAAACGCCAGAGTTGCCCGCTCTGCGAGCATGTGTTTCAAGCACCGGAAACCGTACACGAGGTGCCGCCGGAGCCAAAGCCACTGGATCCCGAGATGCGTCCTCCGAGAGAGATCCAGTGGCGTGACTGCGGACCAGCTGCTATGCCGGATGAGCAGGCAGAGTCCACTGAGGCACCCGGGGACCACCAGCCTTCCGATTTCTCACGAGTGGGCGAAAGCGCGGAGCCAAGCATGAACGAGTACGACAAATTCCCTAATGAAGAATATGACGAAACACGCGCGAAGACTTTGATTCTGATCATCAGCCTGTCTGTGTCGGTAGTCATCGTGTTCTTGCTCCTTCTCGTTTTTGTCCCGGGGAAGTCATCCCTATCCCCCGTGATCGCGGGCGGAGGTGGAGCGGGCGGCGGGACCACGGGTAGGGGTGGAGCGAGCGGCGGGACCACGGGTAGGGGTGGAGCGGGCGCCGGGACCACGGGTAGGGGTGGAGCGGGCGGCGGGACCACGGGTGGAGGTGGAGCGGGCGGCGGGACCACGGGT
>JBGQLF010001011.1:0-4664 GCA_041499985.1 Gemmataceae bacterium | reverse complement strand
CTGTTTCGAAGGCAAAGCCGGCTGCTTTTTTCGTCTTGGCCCGTGACCCGGCTCCGCCACAATGCCCAGCCGCTTCCGGGGAGGTCCGCTCTCTGCACGGGTACCCAGCTCGGCCAACCGGATTCCTGGCTTCCGGAGCGGCCTCATCTTTCAGGCGTTCATGGGAATGTTGCTTGAGCGGCAGAGGGTAGGCGTCGAGGAGCGCAGAGACCGAATGCAAGGGATCAACCGGGGGGCGGCTTAGAGTAAGACTTTGAGTTCCTCGTCGCTGAGTTCGCTCGAGAACTTGCACCCCATCACCCAGGTGTTTGGCCCCTGGAGGGCAATATGCACGATGCGTGCCAGGAGGGTTCGCGCACTGGAATGGCCGTCCTTACCCTGCACTTCAATGGCCAGCAACGTACCCAGTTCGAAGCGTCGCCCCAGGACCAGGGAAAGACCGCCGCGGGAGATGTTCTGCACTTTGCCAGTCCATTGCATGCCGCGGGCACTGGCGATCGGTTGGCAAGACGTGTCCAGATCGCAGGGATAGCGCACGGAAGCCCGGCGCTCCAGGGGCGCCTGAGAGGGATCCGTTATCGCAGACAAACTTTCAGCTACGGACATAACGATCTCGAAAACTCTTGGTTGCTGGGTCTATCTTTCCAAACCTAGGTCATGCCCCGGCGACTGTCAATTTGCAGAAACCAGCACCAAGAGCCTGAAGCGCCAGCGCGGGAGGTCCCCGCGGGCGCTTCAGACTAGAGGTAACCTTGCTGCTTAGTCACAGCAGCCATGATGCCGCATGCTCAAGCCGGCGCCGCGGTGGTGGCCATGATGCTTGCTGCCGCAGCAGGCGCTTTCACAGCACGGGCTGGCGCAGCAGGTCGTCACGGGCACCTGCTTCTCGACGGTCTTGGGCACACAGCGGGTCGCGGTGACCGTTTCCGTGTAGGGCACGCACACCTTCACCGTGCGGGTCGCCTGGTAGGGAACCGATCGGGTCGTCATGACCGTGTAGGTCTCGGTCCGCTGCTCGGGCACGCACTTCCAGCAGGTAACCTGGTAGCTTTCCTGGCGCTGCTCGGTTTTGCAGACGGTGACCTTGCAGGTGACCGGCCGCTGCTCGCAGATACGCTTCATGCAGGTGACCGGCTTTTCTTCCCACACCTTTTCGGGGATCCAGACCTTGACCGTCTTCATCTTCGGCGGGCACGGCTCACACGGCTCGCAGCAGTCGCCGCATTGTTTCTTGTGATGGAACATGCCCTTGAAGTGGTCGCGGCAGCTGGGCTCGCACGGCACTTCCTTGCACTCCCAGTGTCCGCGGTCCACACAGGTGCGGACCATCACGGTCTCGGGCTTGCAGGTGACGTACGTCTGCATCACGGTGCGTTCCTCGACGTGGGGAACGGAGACACAAACGGTCCGCGTTTCCGTGCGCACTTCCGGTACCTTCTTGTACACGGTGCAGGTGCGGGTGCGTGTTTCCGGGACACACTCGCACCGGTAGGCCGTGTAAGTCTCTTGCTTACACTCGGTACGATAGGCCGTGCGCGTACATTGATACGTCTCGGGCACCCACTCGGTCACGCACACGGTGCGGTACTGTGGGGCCGGGGCGGCCGGGGGGGAATCCTCTGCACGGGCGGGAACCGTTGCCGTGGTCGCGAGGACGCCGGCCAGTAGGGCAGAGCGAACGAGCTGCCAAGCCATGCCATCTCCTTTGTTGCGAAACCTTGCCGATCCTGGCCGGCACGGGCACAGTCCGCTGGGCGGCAGGATCGGGAAACCGTTGAGAAATGAACGTCACGCTACTATGCGCAACGGAAGGAAACTGGAGAAGGAAATCCGCAGACAGAAGCCGGAAAAAAGACCTCGACTTGTCCGCTTATGCGCCCCTCAGCGACCGCGCCAGATCTAGCGTTTAGCCGCGAGCTTCGGGCGAGCGCGGGCTTCGCGCTCGCCCGAAGCTCGCGGCTAAACAGTAGATCATTTCTGCCCGGGGTTTTAGGAAGCCGGCCGTTTGGAGCCGAGTTTCAAGTCGCTGGCAGGTGCTAGGTCCAACTCATCGGGAATGATATGGGAAGGCAGCTGCTCGTCGGCGGGAAGTGGTACCGAATCATCGGGACCTGGTTCCGGGGGTCTCCTGTCCCCCGGTCGTGGAGTGGCCGCCAAGCCTCGGACGGACGAGATCACTTCTCCATTCGGCTCAGCCAAGGCGACGGGCTCATCCGAAGCTTCCAGGAGGTTGTCCTCCTCCTCGCAGGTCGCGCGCGCCGGATCCGCCGGCTCGACCTTCGGCTCCTTCCCTACAGCTCCTGTTGCCGGCAAGCCCGGTACACTGTCCCAGCGGACCTGGTAGCGATAGCCGCCGATGGTGACCTCGTCGCCAGCCTTCAGTCGGCCCTCGACGACGCGAACCCCGTTGATGCGGATGCCGTTCGTGCTAGCGAGATCGCGCACGATTAGGTAGTCCTCGACTTGGGCGATACAACAATGGCGTCGGGAAACCTTGCGCGAATCGATTTGGATGTCGCATTCCGGATGCCGGCCGAGGAGCAGGATTGGCTTATCCAGCAAGATACTGGGTCCTTCGGTCAAGGACACGAGCTGTGCAGGCATGGGACAGCCCACTGCAACACTGCCATTGTCGGAATCGACCAGCCGTCAGCGATAGTATAACAGCTTGCGCCCCAACGCAATATCCTGGAATGGGAAACTGAGCACGGTTTTGCTAGAGGCCTCGGCTCGATCTCCCCGACTCCGGAGTGCCGAAAGCTGACGCCCCACCTTCCCGGTCGCAAGAATCCTTCGCTCTCCCTTGCGAGGGGAGTGCCGCACCGCTAAGCTCTTCCGAGAGCGCCGCGCGATCCCGAACAGGACGGGGATCCGGCACAATGCTACGTTTCGGACATCCCGTGCAACCTGCAAGGGCGCTGCCTGTGGGATTCGAGCCGACATCTGGACGGAAGGAGCCGTTGTGGAGGGTCTGTTCGCAGGTCGAACCTTTGCCGGCTTCGGCCCTGATCGTCTGAGACCAGCGGGCGCGGCCCCCGTTCTTGCTCACATCCGGGGCTGCCGGCCAGCCTTCTTGCGCCGGCGCGTCCGTGAACTGTGCCGCAGCGGGCCGGGCGTCTATGGCATGCTCAACGCCCAGGGCGAGCTGATCTACATCGGCAAGGCGAAGTCCCTACGAAGCCGCCTGCTCAGTTATTTCCGCGTGCACAGTCGGGATCCCAAGGCGGGCCGAATTATCGCCCACACGCGGGCCATCGCCTGGGAATATGCGGCGAGCGAGTTTGCGGCACTCCTGCGGGAACTCGAACTGATCCGGCGTTGGCAGCCGCGTTTCAACGTCCAGGGGCAGCCTCGGCGCCGACGCCGAGCGTTCGTTTGTCTGGGGCGCCGACCGGCCCCTTACTTGTTCCTGGCCCGTCGGCCACCTGCTGGGGTACTCGCCTGCTATGGACCGGTTCCCGCCGGTGGCGGCTGCCGCGAGGCAGTTCGTCGTCTGAATGATTGGTTCCAGCTGCGTGATTGTTCCCAGGCTCAGCCCTTCTGCTTTGCCGAGCAGACGGAGCTCTTTCCCGTGCTGCGGGCCGCGGGCTGTCTGCGCTACGAGATTGGAACCTGCCTCGGACCCTGCGTGGGAGCATGCACGCGGCTAGCCTACACGGACAAAATGCGGGCGGCGCGAGCTTTCCTGGACGGAACCGACCTGACTCTTCTGGAACAGCTGCGGCAGGAGATGACGGCAGCAGCCACGGCCTTGGCCTTCGAGCGCGCCGCCGCGCTGCGCGACAAGCTGGACGTAATCCAGGAGCTGAATGGTCACTTGGAGCGCCTCCGCGAGGCGCGCGAACGGCACTCCTTTGTCTATATCGTTCGGGGTGAAGACGAACAGGATCTCTGGTACCTCATCCAACACGGTCGGGTAGTCTCGGTTTATCCGGCACCGGGGGATGCCTCGGGGCAGCAGCAAGTGGTCGCCGCACTCGAGGCCATTTATGAGAAGAAGGACGCGCGCCTGTCCCTTACGGCCACCGACGAGATTGACGGAATTCTCCTGGTCGCCGCCTGGTTTCGGCGCTATCCTCACGAACGCAAGCGCACGTTGACTCCCGCCGAGGCGCGGGCCGCCTGTCGCACGCTCGGAGTTCGGGAGGGCGACTACGAAAACAGGAAGCCTGCTACAGAACCAGCGGATGAAGCAGGCGAACGGATCAGACCGTAGCGGGGAGGCAGCAGGTCTGTTAAACTGCCTCCCGTTGTAACCCCCGCACTCCCGAGATCAGCCTTCGACCATGCCTGTTGCCATCGCCGAGGGACGCCTGCCTGCCCGGAGCTCGACCTGGAAATGGTGGGTTTGCGGCCTGCTGTTCCTGGCTACCATGATCAATTACATGGATCGGCTCACCCTCAATCAGATGGCCAAGCTGATCAAGGATGCCCTGTACCTAAGCGCCGAGCAGTACGGCTACATTGAAGGGGCGTTCGGTGTCGCTTTTGCCCTGGGGGCGGTCCTCTTCGGCTGGATGGTCGATCGCTGGAACGTGCGCTGGGTTTTTCCCGTCGTTCTGCTGGGCTGGTCGGCCGCAGGGTTCCTGACGGGCTTTGCGCACACTTTCCTTGAGCTGTTGATCTGGCGCTTCCTTCTGGGCCTGTTCGAGGCAGGCAATTGG
>JBGQLF010001010.1:0-4666 GCA_041499985.1 Gemmataceae bacterium | reverse complement strand
TGGCCGAGCGCCTGGCCCGGTTTGCGGCGTACTTCGACGACGCCGAACGGATCCTCGTGCGACTGGCCCTGGCGGAGAGTGAGCCGCACATCGGCAACAACGCGACGCGCATCTGGCAGCAGCTGTTCCGCGTTTTGCTGTCGGGCACGGAGACGCCGTTCCTCGATCGGCTGCGGCGTCTGGAACAACGCTTCTTGTCCGGCGAGCCCGCACTCATCCCGCTGGCTCTCGGGGCTGTGGAGGAAATCTTCAACCCCTTCCCGAGAAGGATGGAAGGGCGGCCCGTGGTCGCTGGCCGGATCACACCACCCGACTGGCGCCCATCCTCCCGATCGCAGCGCAACGCCTGCTACCGAGCCGCCTTCGACTTGGTTTGTCGACTGGCCTGGAGCGACGCCGCCCCTCTTGCCGGCCTGGCTCAGGAGCTCATCGTCACGCAGCTACAGGCGTTCCTGGCGAGAGGCTGGCTCGATGACTTGCAGTCGGTCCTCTCGGCCGACCGCCTGCCACCGAACCTCCTGCCGCGCCTCATCGAAGGCGTTGAGAACTTCCTGCACTTCGAACGCCAAAGGGCGGACGCCGAGCAGCTCACCGAGGCGAAATGGACCTACGGAAAGCGCGTTCGCCGGTGGCTCACTGCGCTGTCACCGAAGGATCTGGCTCGCCGGCTCGTCGCGGTTGTGGGGCGGGTCCCGTGGCGTTCCTACCGCAGTGACGGGGAGGCCGAAGGGCCCGAGGCGATCGCCGCTCTCGCCGAGGAACTTTGGCGTGACCAGCGGCAATTGGAGGCGAACTTGCTGTGGCTGTGTTCCCCGGAGGCCCGCAGCGCTTTTGTCCTGGGCCAGGCGCTGGGCCGGCTGGACGGCACCGCCGCGCTGCTGGATACGATCCTCGGAGCGGCCGAGCAAACGGGAGGTACGGCGCTCGGCCGCGGCTACATCAACGGCCTTCTGGCCACTCATTCTAGCGTTGCCCCGGTCGTCAACGAACGGTTGGACGGGCTACAGGTCCGGGCCCCGAACGTGACCTACGAGCTCCTCCTGGCGGGCGGCGAGGCGTTGCGCGTTGTCCCGAGGTTGCTGCACCTCGTCGACAGGGGAAGCCTGCCGGCGCCTTACCTTTATGGAGTGACCTACGGGCTCGGACAGCGCAAGCTCCTGCCGGACGAACTACTCTCGGTCCTCCAGCGACTGGCTCCAGAGTGCCACCAGGGGAACGTCCCCGCTACCGAAGCTGCCCTGGACATCCTGTGGCTGCAAACCGATGGCCTGACAGACGCACAATGCCGGCAGCTTTTGGCCTCGGAAGAGCTTCGTGCGCTGATCCGGGAGACTCTCCGATCAGCCATGAAGAATCCCGGTCGTGCGGCTTACGCCTGGCTCAAGGTGGCGGAAGTGTTGCAGCGAGTTGGCGTCCCCGAAGTGGTTGCGCTGGCCGCGGAGGCGTTGGTGTCCGACGACCGTTACCTCCGTGAGCAGGCCGAGAAGTTCCTGGCCGACCGCGCTGCCGCGGCGGCGGAGGAAGTGATGCAAGCGCTCGGACGAGTTCTCCTGGACGATCGGTACAAGCACCACTTCTTCCTTGCCAGGTACGTCAACTTGTTCCGAGCCTTGCCGGTGACTGCGGTGGCTGCATGGCTGGAGACAGCCGGCGTCGAAGGGGCCCGGCGTATCGCTCGCCATCTGCCGCCACCCTTTCTCGATCCGGAAGGGCGCCCCCAGGTTCCGGAACTGACCGCGCATGTCCTGCAGAGGTTCGAGACCGATGAGAGGACCTTCCACGAGTTCTGCGCCGGCGTTGGCACGACGGGGACGTATTGGGTGGAAGACGGCAAGAAGCGCGAGCGCGACGCCGAGGTAGCAGAGCAATTACTCGATAACCCACTCCGCTTTATCCGTGAGTGGGCCAGGCGGGAGAGCTTGTATGCCCGGGCGGATGCCGAACGGGAGCGGATGGAGGCGGTGGAAGAGAAAGTCTCCTGAGCCAGCCTTCTTCCATCTGTGATAGAATGGGCCATGGTCGGAAGGACCGAATCATGACCGTGCCCTCGGCCCCTGGAGTTGGTGGGGGAAGTCCTGGCGCGGCAGGCGAGGAAGAAGGTGTTACCAATGAACGAAAGAAAGCCAGAAGACTACAGGAATGCCGCCGAGGATTCCTTGGAGCTGGCCAATGTGCTGGTCGGACAGGGGAAGATCAGCGACCAGGACTTTCTGGAACGCATGGCTCGCAGTGACAGTGTGGTGGACCACGATGGCGAGACGTGCGGTATGTGCCACAACATGATCCTCGGGGCCCAGGTCGCCCGTGAGATGCTGGAGGCGGGGGAATACGAAAACGTGGTGAGTAAGTGGGCGGAGGAATCTCGGCGGCGCTGGGAGCAGAGCAAGTTCGTCAAGCTCTGGCAGGAAGAGACCAAGGCCGGCCGGAATCCGCACAAAGCGTTCCAGGAGCGGGGCTGGGAACCCTGACAAAGGGCCCCCGCTGCAAGGGGAAACACAGCCAGGACAGCGATACAACGGAGGCAGCGTCCGGGGTTGCCTTCGTGCTTTTGCAGAACGGTCGCTGCCTTCCTGCCCATCTCCTCCCCGACTTTCTCCTTGCTCATGCTCGGTTTCGCACTGACGGCCCTGGCTTCCCTTCTCGCCGTGGTGGACCCGCTGGGCGCGGTGCCGGCGTACCTCGCCATGACCGAAGGTGATGACGCGCTCCAACGCAAGCAGACAGCCTGGAAGGCAAGCCTGGCCGCCACCGCCACCCTGGCCCTCTTTGCCGCGGCCGGAGAGTCCATCTTTCGTCTTTTCGGCCTGACGATGCCCGCCTTCCAGATTGCAGGCGGGCTGGTCTTGTTCCTGGTGGCGCTGGACATGCTACGGGCGCAGCGGCCCACCCAGGAAGGGCCGGGGGAGATCAGCGAGGGTAGAGTGAAAGAGGATGTCGCCATCACGCCCCTGGCCATCCCCATGCTGGCTGGCCCCGCCGCGCTGTCCACGGTCGTTATGTTGATGAGTCAGGCTCGTGGCTGGGCGGAGGTCTCGGCGGTCTACCTGGTCATCCTCCTGGTCGGGCTTGCGAGTTATCTCGCCCTCCGACTGGCCGAGCCCGCGCATGCGCTCCTCGGCAAGACGGGCATCCGAGTGCTGAGTCGCGTGCTCGGCCTCCTGCTGGCGGCCATCGCGGTCCAGTTCGTGCTGGATGGCCTCCGCGCCGCAGGGATCGGTGCCGGCGCGGCACTGTGACCGGCTCACCGGGACTCCTGCTCGCCCCTCCCCGCCTCGGATGTCCGGCCACGAATCTCCAGACCCACGGACTCGAGACGCCACAGGTCCTGCTCCGCGTTGCCCTGCAATTCCCCAACCACGACACTCAGGTACAGCGCTCCTTGCTCGTCTGGCCGTAGCAGGCGAGGGTCGTCGATCTCGACCTGCTCGATGCCCAGCGGGCTCGTCAGGCGGCGCACCGGGACCGCGTCGCCGCCAGCGAAGGCGCCGACGACAACCTCCCGCGAAGGCGCGGACAGCCTGACGGTGAGCCGGGCACTCTCCACCACCAGCGGCCGAACCGAGGCCGGAATCTGGAAGCGCAAGCGCAGGTCCGTCGGGGACCGGGACTCCGTCGCGGGCCGCAGGGGTCGGCCGTCAGCGGTGATGCGCCGGCAGTCCACAAACGCGGCGGGAAGGGTGACGCGCGTGCCCGGTGGCGTGCGTTCGAACTGGAGCGGGATCGCCAGCAGGGCCGACCCCGTCGTCGCGGCGCCCTGCGGCGTCAGCGTGAAGTGCAGATCCACCGGCTCCGCCCAGCCCAGCAGCAGATTGCGGTTGGCGACGTAGCGTGGCTGCGGCTCCGCCAGAAGTTTTTCGTAGAGGCTCTGGCGAGCACGCTGCCGATCGCTCAACAGCCCACCGACAATCAACTGCCCGGCGGGCAACTCGTCTTCATTCCCGGCCCGGAAGGATCTATCTGCCCCCAGACGGACCGCCAGGGTATGTGATCCAGGCGTGCTCAACAGAGCGTCCTCGAACTGACGAAAAGGGCCCAGGGCCACCCGGCCTTCCACGCCTTCGGGCCCGAAGCGTACCGTCGCCTCGACCGGCTCCCGGGTCCGCACCGTGTGCCGAAACGGCGCCACCCGCACGCCGGCGGGCAGTTCCAGGTTTTCCCAGTGCCAGCGGTCCAGGTCGGTCTGCACCCGGCGGTGGACGCGGCCCTCCAAACCGGCCACGTCGAGCTCGAACTGGCCTCCCTGTTCGGCGCCGACAGAGGAAGTGCCCAGAGACGGCTGATACACCGCGAGGAAGCCAGTCGTCTGCACTTCGTCCAGGCCCGGTACCGCATCGACGATTTGAGCCATCGCTACGGTGGGCGGCACGGCGCCGCGCGACAACTCCCCCAGCCCGACGAAGCTCCCCGTGGCCCCGAGCGCCAGAGTCGGCCCGAGCCAACCCAGGTGTTCCAGCGAGCCTCTTCTGACGAGGGCAACCGTGGCGACGATCAGCCCCAGAAAGAACAAGCCGAAGACCAACAGGACGGTGTTGCGGCCAACCACCGAGTAACTGATCTGTTCGGTCACATACGAGCGCAGATCGTCCGCGGTCAGGGGCGGCCGTTCGGGGCGCTGGTGGAGCTCATCCGCCAAGAATTCAAAGGGCATCGAGGCAACGGGCAGGTC
>JBGQLF010001009.1:0-4671 GCA_041499985.1 Gemmataceae bacterium | reverse complement strand
ATGCGTCGAACAGCTCAAGACCGACTCCGCTCTGGATCCGTTGCGGTTGCGCGCCGACTTCCAGAAGCTGCTGCAAAAAGTCGAGGCAAAGGAAGTGTCCAAGGAAAAGTGAGCCCCAGGAGTTTCATCCACCCACTGCCCCTACGGTCCAATCGCTTGGCCGCCGCGCTCGCCGGTGCGGATACGGACACAGTCCTCCAGCGGCAGCACGAAGATCTTGCCGTCGCCGATTTGGCCGGTCTCGCCGGTGCGGGCGGCGTGCACAATCGCCTCGATGGTCGCCTCGACAAAAGCGTCGTTGACCGCAATCTCCAGCTTGAGCTTCGACAGCAGACGGACCTGCAACTCCGTGCCGCGGTAGACCTCGGTGTAGCCGCGCTGCCGGCCGCAACCGCGCACATCCGTCACTGTCATCAGGTACACGTCGCGCTCATTAAGGGCGGCCTGTACCGCTTCCAGTTTCTCGGGACGAATAATGGCAATCACGAGTTTCATCCGTGGAAATCCTTCCTAAATGGACTCACCAGGAGAGAGGGATGAAGATGACAAGGTGACAAGGTGACAAGGTGACAAGGTGAAGGGGCGCTGTTGTGCGAGACCAGTTGGCTGCATGCTATCCTCGTGGTCCTCTCTTCTCCTTGTCACCTTGTCACCTTGTCACCTTGTCACGCCGCCACCTTGTCACGCCGCCACCTTGTCACGATTTTTCCATATAGGCGTGGATCGGGGCGTTCTGAAGGCGACTCTGGAACAGACGCTCCAGGTTCGCGCGCATGGTGCTTGGGTCGCCGCCACGGAAGCGGAAGCGGTTGCCCTGGACGGTCGTGACATAGGGATACACCGCCCGGAACTCCGCTGTCGGCGGTGTGGGACCGACCTGGCACAAGTCCGACCAGCTCTTGATTAGGGCGTCGCTGTTGGCGCCCTCGACCACCACGGTGAAGCGCTTCTGCCCGTTAGGTGGGACCGACGCGGCACGCGGCTCCTGGGGGGGCTGCTCCGACACGAGGTCCAGCGCCGGCCCAAAGTCGAAGCCAACCTCGCCATGGGCACAGCGGTCCAGCCCTTCGTTTTCCGATCGCCCATCGAGACAGAAGCCCCAGGCCAGGTCGATCGCCTTGACCAGCACCAAAGTGACCGCGAAGGAGTACACGACCGCCACCACGGCCGCGGTGAGCTGCACGCCGATCTGGGCCAGCCGGCCGTCGGCGAGCGCGCCCAACTGGAAATTCGGATCGGTATTGCCCGTGCCCGCCTTGACCAGAGCGGCCGAGGCGAACACACCGGTCAACAAGGCTCCTAGGAAACCACCGACCCCGTGGACACCGAAGGCATCGAGCGAATCGTCGTACTTCAAGAAAGGTTTCAGGCACACGGCCACGTAACAGACTACGCCGGCCAGCAAACCAATGACCAAGGCTCCCAGCGGCGTGACGTAGCCGGAAGCCGGTGTGACGGCGACGAGACCGGCAACCAGGCCTGAAGCCAGACCGAGGGCGGTCGGCTTCCCCCGATGCTGCCATTCGACCAGCATCCAGCTCAGGGCCGCCGCCGCTGCCGCTACTTGCGAGGCGGCCAAGGCCGACGCCGCCTGACCATTGCTGCCCAGGGCGCTGCCGCCGTTGAACCCAAACCAGCCGAACCAGAGCAGGCCAGCCCCCGCCAGCGTGAGCACCATGCTGTTGGGGTGGATGGCGTGCTCGGGATAGCCGAGGCGCTTGCGCAACACCAAGATGGCCGCCAACCCCGACAGGCCCGCCGCGATGTGTACCACCGTGCCGCCGGCGAAATCGAGCGCGTTCATCTTGCCCAGCCAGCCGTCGGGCGCGCCCTGAGCATCCACCGCCCAGACCCAGTGGGCCAACGGATCGTACACCAGTGTCGCCCAGAGGACAATAAATAGGCAGTAGGGCCCAAAACGGATGCGCTCGGCCACGGCGCCGCTGATCAGGGCCGGCGTGATGATCGCGAACATGCCCTGGTACATGCAGTGCACGAAGATGGGGATCTTCGTGCCCGGGTATACCTGATCCGGCAGAATCCCTTGCAACCCGAGGTAATCGTTACTCCAGCCCAGCCAACCGCTTTGCGAGGCGCCAAAGGCCAGGGAGTAACCGAACAGCAGCCATTGAATGCCGATGAGGGCCAGAGCCACCATGCTATGCATCATCGTGCCGAGCACATTTTTGCGCCGGACCATGCCGCCGTAGAACAGCGCCAGGCCCGGTACCATGAGCAGGACCAGGCCGGTGGAGACGAGCATCCAGGCCGTATCGCCGTTGTCCAATTTCGCAGGCGCCGTGGCCTCCGCCGGTTTCGACTCCGCTGGGGAGGGCGGAGTATCCGCCGCCGCAACCAAGTCACCGGCGAGGGTAAACGCTACCACCGTAGTGACAACCAGAAAGAACCACTTCACAGTGCCTGCCTCCTTTTACAGAACGGCGATGCGCGCAGTCTTGACGCGGGGCCCAAGAGCAACTGGCGTGCCGGATGGGCACCAAGCGGTCAGAGTTGTCATAAATCATTGCAAAAAAAGAAGTAAAGACCTGGCTTGCCGAGGTTGGTGCCTGCCGCGAGTCGGGGGTGGCTGCCCAGGATGCGAGCCGCTCTTGGGCGGTTTCTGAGCAGAGGCCTCACAAGAAGACAGGCCCCCTAAATCCGCGTGCGTGAATCCGCAGTATGGTCCCCACCCCGCTTGTCGGGGTTGGAACTGGGGTTCGTCACCAGCAAGCAGCGCCGTCCCCTTCGGGCCCCCACCCCGCTTGTCGGGGTGGAGCCCAGGTTCGTGGCAGCACAGCCGAGGACCGCAGGGCCAGGCTTTCCCGGGGTGACAGAACCGCGGCTCCACCCCGGCAAGCGGGGTAGGGGCCTGGAACGCGAGGACGTTGGCGTGCTGGGGACGAACCGTGGCTCCACCCCGGCAAGCGGGGTGGGGGCCACGCTGCCGATTCACGCACGGCCAGTTAGGGGGAGTTGGTAATGCAGTTTCCTTGATCTCCCTGTCACCTTGTCACCTTGTCACCTTGTCACCTTGTCCTGAGGGGCGTGTTGCAAAAAGGAATCAATACCCGCTTACGGGTTGAGCAATTTGGAAACATCGCCCGCTTCACCCCGGCGAGGTTCCTCGCGCCATCTTGCCCGCTGTGTTCAATCATCCGCTGAGGCGGTGCTGTCATTAACTCATTGCTGAGAAAGCAATTACGGCCAAGCCGGCTATCAGCTGAGGCTGAGGGTGGCCCGGCTTCTGCGAGCGAGGCTGTACTCAGAGGTGGTTTGGCATGCAATCTGCATCTCCTCAGCGCAGATGGATGAACTCCCCAAGCCGGTAACGGCCGGAGAAGTGGGGTGACTGGAACGCCCTCCTCACAACCGGTCCATGCAACGACGGGACTACATCGGAAAAGCGGCGAGCGCGGTTGTGTTTATTCAGATTGTAAGCTAGGGTTAACAGAGAAGGGGATTTCGGGCCTTCCCGTTTATCCCTCCGAGGCTCACCATCACGGAAGTCCCTTTCCCGGCGCACAATCCTTGGTGCTCGCCCACCTAAGTACCGCTAGCAACCGGGCGGTCCGGCAGACTGTCCGGCCATAGCCTTCATGGTCTTACCCTGGCAGGGGCTACGTGGAAGATCTGCGCCTGCCTGGCCTGGAGGAGGAAAGGCAATGTTCTCCTATGAATATCTTTTGGCTGTGGCTCTCTTGACGGTTCCCCCCGAGGCTGCTCAGCCGGCCCCAGGGACAACCCTGGATCCGCTCTTGCGGCTGACCTTGCAGGGGTTGGCCGTGCAATGGGAGATTCTCGATCCGCGCGAGGTGCGCTACATCCTGGCCCGGCACGAAGATATGGCCTCCGATCTGAGTCTGCTGCGCCGCCGGTATCAGGATTTGGCCAATGCCCCCGCCCTGCACGACTGCTTGCGCTTCCCCGATCGGGCGACCGTCAATGACCTCCTGGGCTTCAACCGAGCGTACCGCCAACACGTGGATGTGCGCCAACCCGTGGAGCTGGCGCACTGGTGGGGACTGCGGGCCGCGCTCCAGGAGACCGATCAGCTGTACCAGATCTGGGATACGGTACGCGATGCCCGCTGTGAATACTACTATGTGACGGTGCGCCGCCAGGCTCTCAAGCGGTTACGCGAGATGATTGGCGAGGAGGCGTACTACAGCGGCAACCTGCCACCGTGTGTCCCCTTGTGGCGCTTTCAGCAGATGGATTAACACGGATTGCAGATCGCAGATTTGAGATTGCAGATTGACTTTTCAATTTGCAATCTGCAATCTCAAATCTGCGATCCTTTGTTGGCCGCGATCAGGGAACGTCGAGCTGGATCTCGTTGCCGACGAGCTGTACCTGATAGACGGCCACGCCGCTACTGGCCGGTGGACAGAGATGGGCCCCGGTCGTGAGACTGAACCGGGCTCCGTGCCAGGGACAAACCACTTCGTTGTTTTCCACGTCTCCTTCCGCCAGCGGACCACCGCGATGCGGACAGGTGTTCTCCAAAGCGTGGATCGTTCCTCCCACATTGAACAAGGCTACCGCTCGGCCGTTCAGCATCACTTGCTTGCCCTGTCCGAGCGGAATCTCCTCGACCGTGGCTACCTTGGTAAACGCCATCCGAATTCCTCCTCGCGAGCCTGGCTACCTGCTTGACCTGTAGTTTATTGT
>JBGQLF010001008.1:0-4672 GCA_041499985.1 Gemmataceae bacterium | reverse complement strand
GCAAGGTCAGACCCGGACGCACCTGGAAGTACGGACTTTGACCGCGTGCCTCCGGCCCCAGCAGCGCCATCGCCGCCAGACCCAGCATGATGACTCCGCCTACCCGCTTCATGGAACTAAACATGACTCACCTCAGGAATAGAACCGGGGATTGAACCGAGCGCTACTTCAAACATCGCTCACCACTCATTGGGCACTTGTCCGAATTAAGGACCAGCCCACGTCCCTCTCGGCGGCGGCCCTGGTTGGGGCAGTGCCGCAGCGGACCAGAGCACCGCCGCAGCGGAGTTCCCAGCGCCACAGGTTTGGTGTGATGGAGTAGACAGAAACCTGGTACATGGTCATAGCCCTCCTTTTCGAGCCGAAAGGTCAAGGGCCAGGTCTAGCGGGTGGTCTCGGCCACCATGGCCCTCGTCAGGCAATCGACAGCGATGAACTCGGCCCCCCAGCCGGACCCATACCCACCACTTCCTTCCCGCCCTCACGGCGAATCCGTCATTCCTGCCCCTGTATTCCTGAGAGGGGCCGGTGGACACAAACTTGGCTTTACTGACGGTAATCCTTTGCTTCGCGGGCTTGCCTGCCATGAACGAAGAACTGACTACCTCGCATCTTTTCGCGAATGTGTTCAAGACGTGGCTGCCACGCTTAACTCGCGCGGCGTGGCGGCGGGTCCTTCGTTCTCACGCCACCAGCGGGCGGCGTGCGCCTGCGTCCACTGGTTGGCCGCGGCGCACCCCGCCAGGGCTTGCTCGAGGCTGTCAACGTCCTGGAAACGGTCCTCGGGGCGCTTGGCCAGACAGCGGAGAATCACGCGCTCGAGATCGGCCGGCACGTCCGCCTGATGCTTGGACGGCGGTACGACCTCGTCTCGGATGTGCGCGATCATCACTTCCATCGGATTCGTGCCGTCAAAAGGCGGGTGGCCGGTCAGAAGGGTGTAGGCGAGCGCGCCCACGGAGTAGATGTCGCTGCGGGCGTCAAGATTGTCAAGGCCACGGGCCTGCTCGGGGGACATGAACAACGGCGTGCCGGAGATACCGCCGTCCTGGGTCAGCCGGGCCGAGGGCGCTTCGGTCACCGGCTTGACCAATCCGAAATCGAGGAGCTTGACCACGTCGTAATGCCCGCCGCGCTGGGCCGCAAACACGTTGCCGGGTTTGATGTCGCGGTGGATCAGACCGATGGCATGCGCCTCGCGCAAGGCTTGACAGATCTGCCGCAAGAAGTGAACGACGCGCTCGGCCGGCAGCGGCCCGTGGCGCTCGAGCAACTCTTCCAGGCTCAGACCCGGGAGATACTCCATCACGTAGAAGAAGGTGCCGTCGTCAGCGCGGCCGTAGTCGAAGATTTCGACGGTATTCCAGTGCGACAGCCGGGCGGTCATGCGGACTTCACGCTCGAAGCGAGCGAGAACGCGCGGATCGATGGCTTCATCGGGGTGAATCAGTTTGACGGCGCACGGGCGTTTGAGCATCCGGTGCTCCGCGAGGAAGACATGGCCCATGCCGCCGGCGCCGAGCGGCTTGATGAGGCGGTATTGGCCGAGTTGCCTGGCTTCGAAGAACTCGCGGCGCAGCGTGTGGACCAGGTGCGTGCCGAATGCGGCTGCGACGACCGCGACGAACAGCACCAGCACGTGCTGCACAAGACCGAGAATCGTCAGCGCATCGGCAATCTGCGGATATACGAAGGTCATGCCGGCGAGGAGGAGGATTGGGGCGAGCGCCATCGCGCCGGTCACCAGCGCGGCGCGCCGCCACGTATTCGGAATGAACATCCCGTACGTGAAGATGAGCAGTAGCCAAAAGGGCAGGAGCGGAGGCATGATGCCGCGGCCGGCATCCTCCAAGGCGAAGCGGTGCTGAAGCATCAGAAAAAACGCGGCGGGCAAGCCGAAGATGATCAGCTCCGCGATCCGAAGCTTTGTGATCGGTACGGTGCACTGCCGGCACAGCGGCCATGTGCTCAAGCCCAGGACCAGCACCACCAGCACGGGAAAGCCCAAGAGCACGGCTGACAAGGGTTCGCCTGCGAGCACACCGACGACGTGGCGGATCAGGAAGACGCTGAAGCCGATCAGCAGAATCAACGCGGCGGCGCGCAGCCGCGAGCGCAGCAGCGCCTGTGTTTCTATTGTGAGGTGTGGCCCGCTGCCTGCGACGATTTCCCGTTTACCGGAGTCTGCTGTGGATTGCAGGATCGTTTCGTCGTCCAGGGTACGCGGCAATGCTTGCTGGAATCGGCCATTCATTAGCCTGCCCTTTGGCGGGAGTATCATCTCCGCTACTCTTACGTGGTTCGGATCCCGGTTCGAGAGGATCGCTTCCGAAACGGCCAACAAGGCGAGGGAGGAGCCGCCGGTGGCGGTTGCCTGTCCGTCGAGGTGAGCGCTGGTCTTGGCGAAATCCATGGTCCGTCCGTTGTCCGAAATGGATTGGGGGGGAACCGAGCAACTCTATTTGGCTGCCACCGCCGCAAGTTCGCCGTTATAACCGACACGAGTGATCGGCTGGCCGGAGAGCCCGAGCTTTTCGTGGATCGAGGAATGTTCCCGGCCCGGCGGGAGCATCGAACGGCTCAAATGCTCCACGACGCGGGCGCTGGCGGCGACCCCGTAGGCGCCATCCACGGTCAGATAGCCCGCGTCCGCGTCGATATCGCTCACGGCGTGGACGCAGTTGCTCGCGGCGTCCGGCCGCCAGGCGCCGTCGAGGACCTTGTACTGGATGCGGCCGCTGCGCAAGCGTTCGAGTTGCCGCAGGCTGCGTTCGAAGAGCTCGGGGCGAATCTGGTAAGGGCCCCACTCGTACACGCGGGCGCCGAGGTCGCGAGCAACATTCAGAGTCTGATGCAGGTCGAGATTCCTGCCGGGCTCACTCTGTGTGCGGGCGATCTCGATATGCTTGCTCTTGGGAAGCCAGCTCAGGGTGTGCGCTTCCACCAAGCCCCCGCTCGACTTGATGAACGTCGCGAACGTATGCGAGTAGGGTGCACGCCGGGGAACGCTGTCGAAGGCAAAGACGCAGAGGTAGTACTCGGGTTCCTCCCCCACCCTACCCTCTCCCCAACGCTGGGGGAGAGGGTAGGGTGAGGGGGGCCGCGGTTCCTTGTTCAGGCCGCTCACCGCCGCGACCAGAAGAGGCTCGGCCGGGAAATGCAGACGCTTCTCCGAGCCGGCCTCCGAAGGCGCTTCGGTCCTCTTTTTGAGCGCCGGCGCAGGGTAGGTCTTCCGCGTCTCTGCCAACACGCGCTCGAAAGGACGGGACGGCGGAGCGAAGCGCGTCAGCCGGAACAGCGTCAGGAGCCGTTCGCCTTCTTTCCGCTTGTGAGCCTGGGTGAGCCCGTCGCGCAAACGCGTCACGGTCTGCGGATCGAGGTTGCCGTCGTAGTAGGCGAGGAGGGCTGGCGGCATGGGAGGTGACTCGGACAGCTTCTGGAGCCGGGCGAAGCGGCCGGGCTTGCGGCGCTGGTACGCTTCCAGGCCAAAGCGATCGATCACCGCGGCCTCCTGGATGCCATCGACGACGTCATCGAGGGCCGTCTCGACATCCGAGAAGCTGTCGATGTGCCCGAGGAAGGCGCCGGGATCCTGGCCCGCGAGCCGGCTCTGGGCCGCGACGAAGAGCCGGCCGTAGCCCTGTCCGCTCCGCGGGAGAGCGAGCGTCTTCCCCCTCAGGTCGACCAGAGCGCTGGCCGGGCCGTCGCGGCGCACGACCAACGTGGGATACCGGTAGGCATGCTGGTTTATACCGACCGCGAGAACTTGGAGCCGCGGATGCCGGGCCTGAGCCCAGGCAAATTCATAGCCCATGAAGACGCCGAGCTGGAGCTTGCCGCTGGCGAGGCGCTCGGCCAGAACCTCATGGTTTTCCAGGGCAACGAGGTCGCTGCCGAAGCCGGTCTCGGCCTGGATGAATTGTCGGTAAATAGCTTCCACGGCCGTCTCGTCGGAGTCTTCCGGGACATTCTCCTCGACGACAGTTTCCGTGGTGCCGATGTGAAGCACCGGGATCTTCTTGGTGTCGGCGCGCGTGGGACCGGCGACGAAGAGCAGGGCGACGAAGGCCGCGGCGATGCGACGGCACACGGTTTTGCCTCTGGTTACGTGACTCATGGAAATACTCTGGTTTGCCTCGGTCGACTCGACTCCAACGTCTTCAATCAGGACCGTGCTCGTACCGATGCGAAGGGGGGCTACCTTGTCGACCCGAGGGGGCTGCGTTTTCGGGCCGACCACGCACCTTCCTCGGGCGTGCGGCCCGCTACCCCGAGCGTTCACTGCCATTTCCCCTTCAACAAGGGCAGGACCCGGTGCAGGGACTTCTGGTGCCTGCGGGGTGAATCCGTTATCCCGCCCCCGTATTGCTGAGAGGGGCCAGTGGACACATAATCGGCTATACTGACGGTAATCCTTGGCTTCGCGGGCTTGCCTCGCCATGAACGAACAACCGACTACCGCCGCCATCCAGCGCTGCCTGGACGCCCTGCAAGGGGATCCGGCCGCAGAACCGCTCATTAGAGACCTGCTGGAACGGGCGGTCCAACGCTTGCGCCTCTTGTGCGCGACGCTCCTCCACCGGAGCTACCCACGGCTGACGCGACCGCCTTTGAACCTGGAGACCGACGAGCTGCTCGACGGCGTGGTGGCCGGGCTGCTCACCGCCCTGCG
>JBGQLF010001007.1:0-4673 GCA_041499985.1 Gemmataceae bacterium | reverse complement strand
TGTCGAAGCGAACAACGCCGGCGTTATCCTCGAAGACGCTGACGCACCAGTCGGCGGGCCCAAGCCGGCGGCGAATCTCCTCGGTGGCGCCGAAGATCGTCTCGCGCAGCAAGTTGTTGATGCGCCGGCCGTCAAAGTCAATCTGGCCTTTAAGGGTCTTGTGGGAACAGTGTTCCGACCAGGTCTGGGCCAACGTTTCCAGCTCGACATCGGTGGGATCATGCCCCAGGGCCTGGAAATGGGCCTGGATGGCACGCATCTCCGTCAGGTTGAGCGACAATTGTCCTTGCCGGCTGAGCTGTTCCAGGGCGGCGTCCTTCAGGTTGCGCAGGGGAACTTGCACAAGGCGAAAGACGTACGGCGTGCCGAGCGCCAGGTGCGCCGGTGCCAAGGCTCCCGTGACGACCTGCTCGATGGCGTCGTTGGCCAGGACCTTCTCCCAGGCTCGATCCTCCGGCGACCAGCGTTGGAAGTAGTACCGGCGAAACGTGCGCACGTCTGCAAC
Source organism: Gemmataceae bacterium (assembly GCA_041499985.1). Classification (GTDB taxonomy): domain Bacteria; phylum Planctomycetota; class Planctomycetia; order Gemmatales; family Gemmataceae; genus JBGQLF01. Next base: position 4,168 of record JBGQLF010001007.1, on the reverse strand, counting down.
GGCAATCCCCAGATCGTGGGCGGCATCGATCACGCTCAGCGCCACCGGGTCCATCACGCCGGGTTTGAGCAACACGGTGAGGACGGACGTGTGGGACCTGTCCTGTGCGGCCGGTAGTTCGGTTACGCGACCGGACTCCGCCAAGGGATCGACGAGCAGCTCGGCCACCAGTTGCTCGACCTGGGCGCGAGTCAGATTGCCTTCCAGGAGATAGCCCCGTGAGGACCGCGCCAGGCCGGCGGCGGCCTGAGTGGAATGGGTCAGCAGGATGTATTCGTCGCAGACTCGGTCGCGCTCCCGGTCCGGCCCCTTGGGCTGAATGTCAACTTCCCAGAGCATCGCGCACCTTCTTGGCTTGAGCTAGCAAGGCATCCAGAGCCTCCGCATCGGCCGCTTCCAGAGCCTGGCGGAAGCGGTTCAATCGTTCGGTTAACGGCCTCAGCGCGTCGAGCACGGCCCGGCGGTTCTGCGTGAAGATGCCCGTCCACAGCGAGGGATCCCCCGCCGCGACGCGCGTGGTATCGCGAAAGCCCGTCGCGGTCAAGTCATACAGCTCGGGCGGTAGGATGCCGGCCAGCGCGGCGGCCAACAGATGCGGCAGATGGCTGGTTATGGCCAGGGCGCGATCGTGCTCGTCGGGGGGCATGATCCGCACGCGCGAGCCCAGCGCCTGCCAGAACGCCGCCGTCCGCTCCAGGGCTGCCGCTTCGGTGGCCGGCGTCTGCGTTACCACGGTGAGCCGGCCCTGGAACAGATTGCCATCGGCGTGTTCGGGGCCATGTTTTTCCGAGCCCGCCAAGGGATGACTGCCCACGAACGCGACCCCCGCAGGCAGTCGGCCCTCCACACTGCGGACAATAGCGGCCTTGGTACTGCCGGCATCGGTCAGCAGGGTTCCGGGAGCGCAGCCGGGGGCGCTGGCCAGGACCTGCTCCGCGATGCGCTCGACCGGCGTGCAGAACACCACGACCTCGGCCTGAGAGATTGCTACGGCCGGTTCGAGGAACCCTTCGTCGATGGCGCCGACGGCCAACGCGCTGTCGAGGCTGGCCCGGCGCCGGCCAGCTCCTAGAACGCGCCTCGCCACGCCGCGCTGTTTGGCGGCCAGGCCGATGGAGCCGCCGATCAGGCCGACACCAACAATGGTGAGGGTGTGCATTCTCATCGGGAAAATTATAGCAAGAAGGAAGGATCTCAGCCCCTGGATTGCCATCTGGCAACTTCCGACTAACATCACTCCTCATGAAGACTTCCGATCCTCTGCGTACTCGGGCGCGGGCGCTGGTACGAATGCTGGCCCGGCTCTATCCGGATGCCCGCTGTGCCCTGGACTATGACAATCCGTTGCAACTGCTGATCGCGACCATCCTCTCCGCACAGTGTACCGACACCCGCGTCAACCTGGTGACCCCCGCCCTGTTTGCCCGTTATCCCACGACCGAGGCTTTTGCCGCCGCCAAGCCGAGTGAGCTGGAGACATCCATCCAATCGACCGGCTTCTTCCGCAACAAGGCCCGCAACATCCTCGGCTGCTGCCGGCAACTGGTTGAGCAGCATGGTGGGCAGGTGCCGGGAACGATGGAAGAGTTGGTGCAGCTGCCCGGGGTTGGCCGGAAGACCGCCAATGTCATTCTCGGCAACGCCTTCGCCACACCGGGCATCACCGTCGATACGCATGTTGGCCGACTCAGCCGGCGCCTGGGGCTGACCACGGAAACCGATCCGGAAAAGGTGGAACGCCAGCTGATGGCGCTCCTTCCAAAGAAGGAATGGACGATATTCAGCCATCGCATGATCTATCATGGCCGCCAGGTATGTCAGGCACGGAAGCCCAACTGTGCCGGGTGCATCCTGGCGTCGCTTTGTCCCAAAGTGGGGGTCGCAACCGTTTCGTGAGTTCGAAGGCCGAGCCGGAGTAAAGCTTTGTCCAAGTCGTTGGGCGCGCGCCCTCCCTGTACTTGCCTAAAGAGAAAGCTTGCGGTGGGCGTTCGTCGAAGACGGACATGGAACCCCATCCTCTGAGTGCTGTTCCTCACCGCCGAGAGGTGCTACAATTCGCCCGTGCGGGCCTAAGGCGGTCCAGGTTTCAATGGATCCTTTCTGAATCGATTCTGTCATGCCGCAACTGTTAGGTATCCGAATACAGAATTTCCGATCGCTGGCCGACGTCACACTCGGCCAGATCGGATACCAACAAGGAATCGAATTACCTCCGCTAATGTGTTTTATTGGGCCTAATGGGTGCGGCAAATCGACGCTGCTCGACGGTTTTGGGTTCCTGGCAGATTGTCTCCGAGAAGGAGTGGAATCTGCGTGCGATAAACCGCAGCGCGGCGGTTTCGAGAACCTTCGGACAAAAGGAGCGGCAGGGCCCATCGAATTCGATCTCTACTACAGGCAGGACAAGGATTCTCGACCGATTACCTATCACTTTGCTCTCGATGCGATCAACGGTATTCCCGTTGTTACTGAGGAAACGCTTCGCCAGAGGCGCAAAGGCAAAAAACATGGACAACCGTTTCCCTTTCTTCGTTTGCAAAGCGGTGAAGGAGAAGTGTGGTCGGGTGAGGGAACAGACAAAGAAGAAGGAGGAGGAAAAGAAGAAATCAAGCTCGCGGATCGCCGGAAACTGGGTATCACGACCTTGGGACAGTTCGCCGAGCACCCTCGTATTGTTGGGCTACGTACATATCTTGAGGGATGGTATTTGTCGTATTTCATTCCTGACGCTGCGCGCCAATTATCCCCGGCGGGAGCGCAAAAGCATCTGGATCGCACGGGCGAAAACCTCGGCAACTTTGTGCAATACCTGGAACGGACTTATCCCGATCGTTTCAGTTCCATCCTGACCAAAATTGGTGAACGCATTCCTGGTCTGGTGAAAATCACTCATAAACGAAGTGACGATAACCGCTTGTTACTGCAATTCAACGAAAGGGGTTATGAAGATCCCTTTTTCCAAAACAGCATGTCGGACGGCACGCTCAAGATGTTCGCTTACCTGCTGCTGTTAGAAGATCCGGAGCCGTTTCCTTTCATCGGCATCGAGGAGCCAGAGAACGGTTTGTACCATAAGCTCCTAGAGCAGCTTGCAGGAGAGTTTCGTAAGCATGCTGAACGATCCGAAGGACATACGCAAATCTTGGTCACCACGCATTCCCCTTATTTTGTCGATGCCTTGAAACCCGACCAGGTTTGGCTTCTGGAAAAAAGCGACCAGGGGTTCACGAAGGCGACCCGGACGTCCGACATTCCGACCATTGAAGAGCTGAGGGATGAGGGCATTCCCCTGGGCAGCTTGTGGTACAGCAATCATCTGGGGGAACGGATTTCATCATGAGACTGCACATCCTCGTGGAAGGACGGGCGGAAGAAGCCTTTCTCAAGGAATGGCTGCCCAGGTTTCTTCCCGGTCATTTTTTTATCATCATTCCCCACCAAGGAAAGGGCCGCCTTTCTGCTGACCCCAAGAAAAAGCCCGACCCCAAACAGCGGGGGTTGCTCGATCAGCTTTCCGCGAAACTGCGGGCCTTCGGAAAAGCTCTGCAATCCGACACAGACCGCGTTGTCGTCTTGATCGATCTTGACGATCAAGATTGCCTTGATCTCAAAAAGAGGCTAAAAAAACTTCTAAAAGTCTGCGACCCGGCTCCGACGGCTCTCTTCCGGATCGCCATTGAGGAAACCGAGGCGTTTTTTCTTGGGGATCCCCACGCGGTCAAGAAAGCATTTCCGCACGCAAAGGTGGGTAAAATCAGGAAATATAAACAGGACTCCATCTGCGATACCTGGGAACTCCTCCGAGACGTGATTGGCGATCCAGTAGGTAGCGAAGACAAGGTTGCCTGGGGCCAAGCCATCGGGCGGCACCTGACTGCTGAGTGGAAGGGAAAAAAAGCCAATAAGTCACCATTATTTCGCATCTTCTGTAAGGGATTGCTGAAGATGTGCGGTGAGCCGATTCCGGGATGATGAGTCGGCTACAGTAGCCAACTGGCTGCCGCGGGCCGGCTCGGGAGCGGGCAAGAGTTGCGAGGTCAACAGCCGGCCGCGGGTGAAGCCGCAGGGCCGGAAGCCGGCCTTGCGGTAGCCGCGGCCGTAATCGCGCTTGCGGCGCACCTGGGCCGGATCGACGAAGGTAATCGAGCCGGAAGCGTCAGCGACGGGG
>JBGQLF010001006.1:0-4674 GCA_041499985.1 Gemmataceae bacterium | reverse complement strand
TGGTATCATCCCCAGATAGGGACGGAAACACAACCGGCAGCTGCAAAATAAGACTGATGATTACTCGGACAAATTCCTAGGATCTCTGCCCGGATCTTGTTGTTGAAAGCCGCCAGGTCGCCGCGGTACTCGTGGCAGTCGTCCGCAATCGGGTAAATCAGGATGTTCACCGCCCGCGCTTCACTTTCGTGGAACCCCAAGGTCCGGCGTGCCTTGGTCGTGTCTGCCTCGGTCACCAGCCGAAGCTTGGCCTTGCTGTCTTGCTGAGTCAATCCCAGATTACAGGCCGCCAGAGTCGCCTCGTCTTTCGTCGCCGTTCCCTTGAAACCCCGCCATTCGCCCGGCAGACAGCCCGCGAACAGGCTGGTCCGGGCAACTCCCGTGTAACTCGGCAGCACCGCCAGCCAGGGTTTGGACTCTTCCACCCGGAAGTATTCAGCGAAGAGCGGTTGCACGACAGCCTCCCAGGTGTCGTAACGCATCCCGTCGAAGAGCAAGATCCACACGCGCCCTTGCGAGCCGTCGCCGTCGAGACGGGTCACCAGAGCACCCAGGTGTTCCTTGAGGAGCCGTAGGGCGCTACGGGGCCGCCGTGTGAATGCTTCGGGGTCCGGCCGGATGAAGTCGGCCAGGCGGCAATCCAGTTCGTGCAAGCGCACTCGGACCCGGCCCTTCAGAGACGCCGGCCCGGGGCTGATGTCGTCGCCCGGGCCGAAGAGGTACTGATGGCCTTCCTGGGTCACTGCCTCGTCGCCGCACGCTTCGAGCCAGTGCATTGCCTGGGCGGTTTCCAGTTCCAATTTGTGCTGGCCACTTTGCACATACCAGTCCAGTAGGACCTCTGGGTGTGAGAAAGGCGGCAGGGGCAACGCCAGTTTCTGCTCGACGCGGCAGGCTGTGAGGAAGAACTGGAGCGCGGCACGACAGGCATCCCGCATTGGCGAGCCCGGCTCCAACGGCTGCGACAGGTACGGGTGCTGCTCCAAGCCTCCAACCAAGGGAACCGCACCTGGCCCTCCCTGCTTGAAGAAGGCGAGCAGCAATTCGCGCAGGTAGTGCATCGAGATGACCGATGCCACGCCGGGCCCCTGGACGGCAGCGACCAGGGCCCGCAAGTCCGTGGCCGTTGGCGGCAACAGGCTCATGAACTTGTACAGGCGGCGTGAGTTCAGAAATCCCTCCGCCTGCGCTTCCACAGATGACCAGATCCGGCCATCCTTCTGGAGGGCTTCGACAACCGGGAGGGCCAGCGGCTCCAGCCGGTCCAGCGGTATCTCAGGACCGAAGATACCGAGGCCGGCTAGCTGGGTGGATGGGTTTTGCAGGCCCGCCTCGCCAGCGAAGCGCCGCAGGACCAGGAAGCCTGTCAGCTCTTCCACCGGCACTTTGAACCAGAAGAGTGTCCCTTGCACCTGCGGGGCCGCAGCCTCGCCGATCATCTCCAGAAGCAGGGCGCGGTCCGCCTCGCTCTCAGCCCACGACAGGAGGGCTCGCAAGGCATGACACAGGAACGACACCGGCTGAGTCTCGTCCGGCCAGAGGTCGCTCAGGTGCCGTTCCGGGTGGCGGGCGAGGAAAACCAGGGCGGCGACCTGGCCGCGCCCCCAGTCATCCGGCCGGCCCCAGCGCTCGACGATCTTTGTCACTGCCGATGGCACAGCTGACACCTGGGCGAGCAGGGCGTCCTTGTGCCGCCGTAGTTCCCGGGATGGAAAGTTGATCTTCGGACAAAGCCGCCGGAAGTACGCCGGCAGGGAGAGGTCGAGCGGAGGCCCGCCCTCGTTGCACGCCAGGATGTCAGCAAGGGTGGACACCTCGATGGGGCTGTGGCTGCCCTCGCCGCGCGTCAGCACGATGATGCGGCGCCCGTGGGCAGCAGCCTTGCGGAAACGCAGCCGGAACGCCAGTTCGTCGCCGCGGTAGGCCACCACTTGCCAGTCACGCCCGGCAGTGTCCGTAACCGCATTCCACCCGAGAAGGCCGGCATCACAGAGGAGCCGGTCGGGGTCCAAGGCTAGGGCGACACGGGCGGCCTCCGGACGGTTACCAAGCCATTCACCGAGGGCATTCGAGGGCGTCTGGATCATGCCCGTTTCCTTCGTCAGAGGGTGTGCTGGGGCAGCAGGATGCTATTCTACCTGTTCTTCCATGCAGCCGCGACCTCCGCAGCGGGAGGGTCAAGCATGTTCCCTGTATTCCCCCTACCTCTCAGGCCCCACGACCTGCAACTCGTCCGGCACCAACCGTGGCCCCTCATAGATGCCGATACAGTTCTTGCCGCGGTCCTTTCTTGACAAGCAGCGCCGGCTGGGTCATCCCGCTCCTCGCTTTGGTCCCCTGGACAACCAAGTCCTCACGATGCCATGCCCAGTTCCTTGAGCATGAGGTCCTTGAGGACTTTCATCCACACCGAGATCGGCGCCGAGCCGACCTTGCCGATAATGGCGTTGGCCTGGTTCCAGCGCTTCTGGTCACGGGCCAGGTCGAGAAACTCGTGTCCTTTCCACGTGAGCGCCCGCGGGATGGCTTCCGGGCCTTTGCTCCCGGAGTTGGTAACATCGACGCCTTCGATCAAGTTGTCCTCCATCATGATGGGGGCGTGATAGCCGACTTGTTCGGGCATGAAGCCGGCGATGCCGAAGGGATGCACCGCCCACCCCGACGGGCTGTCCTCGATCCTCATCAGGATTGTCCGCACGAGGTCCATGTTCCGCTGCATAGTTGTCTCCGCCGAAGGGGCGATCAAGGAATCGCTCTGGCTTGATTCTACCAGCCGCCACCCGCTTGCAACAAATACAAATAAAAAGCAGTCAGAAGACTTTTATACAAGGATAATCTAGAAAACATTCCTGCTACCGTCTCTCCTCAACCGTCGTCGAGTCGATCGAACAGCCCGGGCTGATCTGACCGGCTGTCGGGGCCATTCGTTTTGGGTTTGCTCGCCTGCTGGCTCTTCTGAAACCGCTTCGACGCAACCTCGGCCTGCTTTGCGGCACGGGCGTACGCGGTGGCCGAAACCCGTTCGCGCAGGACGCTCGATGCGGGACTTCTTCCTCTGCAAGCCGGTGTATGAGAGAGTGGTCACGACCGGCCTTGTGCTGACTCGTGGCAGGTCGATCTTTCGCCACTCCTGTCCGCAGTGCGGACAACGAAACTGTTCGCTCACTTTCCCCGTTTGTTCATCGAGACCGACATCCCACAGCACGATCTCGCCGTGACAGCCGCGTGTCACGCGCTTCTTGCGCGTCATCGGCTTACCCGCATTCTTGCCTCGCGTGCTGATCTTCCCCGCTGGCTCCTCAAGGGTCACCATGCCATCGCAGCGGTACACGTCAGACCAGATCGTGTACTGGATCGTCGCTGAGATCACGATCCACCGTTCGACGCCGACTGGGTCGAGGTCATCGCTCAGGTCCCTGCGGTGTTTAAGGGAGAGCTTCCCCACCGAGTAGCCGAGGCGCCGCTCCACCTCAGCCCGGTCCACCAGTTCCCAGGGTTGTTGCTCCTGCTGCCAGAACCCTCGAACTGCTTCCGCTAAGGTGACGTCAGGGGGCAATGTCTTCAGGCGGCAGGCCGTTTCCGGTTCCGTCAGCGCGTAGATACCGACGGCCGGTTCGTAGTGCTCGGTGCCGTAGAGCCAGTCGAACTCGTCCTTGACGGCAGCCTTGACTCGCTCGAACTCGCGCTGCAAGGCGTCCACGTCCACCGGCGTGCAGTAGTTGGCGGCGATGTGGCAGGCGGCCGGTGACAGATCGTTGAGGATGACGTGGCGGGGCCCGACGCGGTCTTTCAACTCCGGGAACTGCTCCAGTAGGTCCTCGGGCGGGTTAGCGCACATCATCGCCGCCACCCCAGCATCCCCGAGCCGCAGAATGGATCGAGCACAAGGTCGCCCGGCTCGGTGTAGTGCAAGATGTACGGGATGATGGCGCGGGGCGGCACTTTCGTGTGGTAGCTGTGCCCGTTATAGATCGGGTCGTTCTTCCCCTCCTTGATGTCGGCCGCGAAGGCGGGACGGTCATAGGTGTCGGTCTCCGGGTCGTACGGCCTGGCGTGCCGTGCGACGAAGTCGGCGAGGTCGTTCTCGTTGGCGTGCTGCATCAGTCACCTCCTTGGTGGGGCAGGTTTTCAACCTGCCCGGCTTCCCCGGCAGGTTGAAAACCTGCCCCACGACGCAGAGGCTGTCCCAAAGGGATGGCGCCAACAGCGCGATCCGCCGCGGAGGAGAAAGGCCACTGTTCCGGAGACGCCACTAGGCCGGCACGGACCGGGTTCCATTCTACGTAATGGATGATGCGCTCTAATTCGTCCACGTCGCGAACGCAGTGGTCGTAGGATTCATCCTGCCAGAAAGGGCCTTGACGACCGAGAAGACCATTGCATTCCTGGGCCGTATACCGTTTCAAGCCATGCATGATCCTTTCGCGAGGAGTCCTCTGGTTCGCGGTGGGCCCCAGAGTTCGAACCCAGGCTTCCAGCGGCTGAAACACCCAGTGGAAGTGGCTGGGCATGACGACATACGCCAGGAGATCGGGCATGGTTCAAAAACCCTGATTTTTGGGTAACAGTACGGACTCTGAGCGCGGCTGCCCAGGTAGATGGATTTGGCAGGTTGAGTCTGGCTAATTCTGGCAAGAGTGGCTGTAGCCGAGCATTACCAGCCAGTGCGGGTGG
>JBGQLF010001005.1:0-4677 GCA_041499985.1 Gemmataceae bacterium | reverse complement strand
CTTTATGCAGAGATGATACGGCGGCTGCGAACCACGCTGGGTGGTGTCGGTCGGTAAGGCGGATGAAGTGCGAAGCCAATTTGGCGGCACCGCCAATGGGATTCCCAAACAACCCGCTATGAGGTGGTGGTCGCTCTCTACAAGCAACGGTTGGGAGGGAACAGGAGGTTGGCCGCCTTCCGCCAGGCACGGTGAGTGACTTCAAGCAATCGCAAGCTAGCACTGCGCAGATTCCGCCGCCGCACCCGGAGTTGGACAAGATTCCGGTGTTCGGGTGTTCGGTGGCAAACCTGGCTTTGTAGGAAGACGAGTTGCCGAGTAGGTGGTCATACTTTTCGATGCCGCGCGCTGCGAGATACTCCATTACCAGGAGATGGGTGACCGTCCCTGGACTTCTGACCGCTGTGACCGTGTCTGGTCCGAATCCAGATACGTATAATTCGAACTTGGTACCGACGATTTGGCCAAAGAACACCGCTAACGGCTTGCCGTTGTCTACCAGCCGCGCGAGCAATGCCCCCCTGGGGGGACGAGAAGGTGGGATAAGGTCCCCGTCATTCCAGTTGCTCACCCCTCAATTGTCCACGGATACACCCACTTTTTGCATCAAACGAGAAAGTCCCTGCTCAACACCTTTTCGCAGATCGTATCGGCTGTTCACAGGGTCGCGCCGCGCATCCTGGGGGCGTCGTCTTGCCAGTGTGCCCGGCGCGACCCTGGGTTGTTGTGTCCGACCCTTTGAGGGTCCAGAGCCAGCCCCTCGCGCCTCAGCATCGAGCAACCGCTCGCTGGATGGCACGCCAGGGCTGCCCACGGTCCCTGGGCAGGGCGTCACGGCGACCCCGGCGCGCGAAACCGCCCTTCTGCCCCTGTGGACTTCCGAGCCCGTTCATCCCGACCTCGAGCCTAAGGCGGTCAGCGAGTGACTGTGACATTTGCCTGGGCCGTGATACCCCTGGCGCTGGCCTGCACAATGGCCTTGCCGGTATTGCTCTTGGGTGCGGTATACAGGCCGGTGCTGCTCACCGTACCGATGCCGCTTACCTTTGTCCAAGTGAATGTTGGTTGCGTGACCAACTCTTGGCCGAACTGGTCGAAGGCGATCGCGCTGAACTGCTGCTGGCTGCCCCGTTTGAGGGTGATCGTCGACGGACTCACCGTGATCTTTGTCAGCGTCTGGTTGACCGTGACCGTCACGCTGCTGGTGACGCTCTGTCCACTCTGGTCGGTGATCGTTACCTGGAACCCATACGTACCCGCCCGGTTGAACGTCACCGTGGTGTTCTTGGCTGCGTTGGTACCGTTGGCACTGAAGGTCGGGTTGGCGCCGGACGGAAGCGTTAGCGCCACCCAGGTGTACGTGAGACTGGCCTCGCCGCTAGCGTCGGCGCCCAGCACGCTCAGCGCCGTTGTCGTGCCGCTCACCGGGTTCGGCGTGGCCGTTGCCGGCTGGGCCACCGTCGGCGGCTGGTTGCTCGTGCTGCTATAAGTGAATTGGTCGGCGGTCGAAGTGGCTGAGATCCCATAACCGAAAATGGGATTGTTGACATTGTCGTTGGGGTTGTTGGGATCGGTTTCATTGACCCCCGATTGGACCGTCACATGCACCGTCCCCGAACCGTTGGGGACCACCGCGGTGAGGTGCGCATCGTCCACATACGTCACCGAAGTGGCGGCGGTGCTGCCAAAGAACACCGCCAAGTGCCCGGCTGCTCCCGAGAAGTTCTGGCCGGTGATGGTGATGGTGCTGCCGGCCGAACCGCTGGTCCCACTGAGGCCGGTCACCACGGGCGTCAGGTTCACCACCTCGAAGCTGCTGGCGGTCAGCGCCGACAGGCCCGAGACGTCGTTCATGTTCCAGGTAAAGTTGATACTGTTGTTGGCGTCCACCGAGGCGGAGCTGCCGCTGACAAACATCGCGCTGCCGATGTCCGCCAGGACCAGGCCGTACTGCTGCATGGCCCGGGCAATGATCTGGGCCTCGGGTCCCATCGTGCTGATCGCCGCGTTGACGGCCGCTGTATTCATGAGGCGCAAACGCGCTCCGAAGGGCAGCTTGGTGGACCCCGAGGAATCGTTGACGATGTGGGAGGCGGGGTAGATGTACTGGGGGTTGACATCCCCGGTGGGTAGGGTGAAACGCAGGGCATGGGTGATGGCTCCCTGCCCGCCCTGCGCGGTGGGCAGCCCCTCGTCGGGCCGGGCCAGGCCAGCCAGGATCGACAGCCCGGCCGCGTCTGCCGACGTGTAGCCGAGGCTACGGAAACTGTCCGTTTTCATGTTCCAAACGGCTTCCCCGGCCGCGTGCCATTTGCCATCGGTGTGGGCCAGTTCCACGCCGCTGGTGTTCGGAAACAGGGTTGCGTCGGAAGGCCGCGTCACCCCGTAGAACTCGTAGGCGATGTTGTTGTCCTCGTCCCAGACGAGCAGGTGGGAATCGCCGCGTTGGTTGGCGTTGTAGCCGCCCCCATTGGGGTTCGGTCCGTTCTGGAAATCGCCTTCGAGGACGGCGTTTGCAGGGATCGGGACCGGGTTGAGGTCGCTCTCGCCGGGATAGTTGTCGATGAGGACGTTCACCTTGGTCGTCGTGTTGCCGTGGACGGTGTTGAACGGGATGCCGTACAAGGGGCTACTGCCATTGCTGGAACTATCGTTGCCCCAGTCGGGATGGATTTTGCTCGAGCCGATGTGCGCGATGATGGCTGCCGAGTTGGCGGCGACGGGCGCGGTGCTGATGTTCTGGTTCCAGGGATAGTCCGAGGGAAAGAGTTGCTGGCCCAAGAGGGAGGGCACCAAGCGTGGTTCCAGGTCTTCGAGGGCGAGGTGGGCGCGGCGGCTGTGGGCGGATGAGGTCGGAGTCCGGAGGGGAAGCCAACGACGTAAGGAAAACATGGTGTACCTCCAAAGATGGGTATGGGGTTGTCCCGCACAACGCGCTACACCCCATCGGGCAACGAAACAGCGACAGGCTTAGGCATAGCGCTCCTTGACACTTGCCGAGCAAACAAAACAGTCCGACCCCGGACCAATACACGGACCGGAAGCGAGTACGAGAGGGGGGAATCACCATCGACACGGGCCAGCGAACAAGCCTGCCGGTCGTAGGGCAAACGGGATGCCAAAAGGTGGCGGGGGAATCACCATCGATACGGGCCAGCAAAGCAGCCTGTTGAAAAAGGCTCCAGTGCCAGCCAGCTGTTGCGGACGAGTCTCCAGGTCGAGTTGTGACCTCGACAATGCCCAAATGGTGGCCTCAACTGCTCTGCCTCAGCCAGTTCAAAGCTGAGTCCTAGGCAAAGCAACAAGGTAGTACCCAGATTGCAAACTGAGACCAGAGACCAGGTTGAAATCCTGAGCCCAGGCACTTGAAGCATGCCAAGAAATCCCTGGGGAGCGTGCCACGGAAATCCTTGACGCTAAAACCATACAACACAAATACGGCTCGTGTCGGGGAAAAGCGAAAAAATCAACAACTCAATAAAATAATTGCCAGTTGACAAAGAGCTAACCGGTGTCCGGCTACGCGCACTCGGATTCTGCGCGTAGGAAAGAGCGTTCCTCTCGAAGCGTGCTCGGTGCCTGTTCGTGTGCCGATGGATGGTTGCACTCGGGCGGCACAGTGGGTCCTGGTGCCGATCTGGGTGCCTTACTCCGCAGGGAAGCACTCGAGCTGCGTTCCAGGGCGGTCCAAGACCAGTACCAGGAGAAGGTCCCTTGCGTCAGGCGGACCGTCGCAGGCCGACGCCGGTAGGTGGGGCTCGGCACCGAGGACCAGTAGCTTCGCATCGGTTTCCATCCCGCCGAACGGACGTGAACCCACTTGCGGGCCATCAGGCGACGCCACTCCCGGAGACGGCGCTGCAACGTCGGCAGCTTCCCGTCCGGAGACTTGGTTTTCTCTTGCTTGGAAGGCAGCGGATAGCGCTGGCGCCTGGAGCACATGCTGGCGCGGTGGCGGTAGAGTGGACGCGCTGGAGCCTGCGCGACGGGATGGCGCACGCGGCCCGACTGCTGCAACAACTTTCCTTTATGCAGAGATGATACGGCGGCTGCGAACCACGCTGGTGCTGGACACCAAGGACACACCCGTGCCCGTGTAGGGCGCCGCGTGTGGGCAGACTTGCACAGCGCAGCTAGGAGGATAGGTGGGGGACTGGCTAAACCCGCCCAGCGTGTTTGCCCTTACGCCGGATCGCAGCCCGGCGGAGCCGCAGCAGTTCCTGGACGACTTCCAGGCCGCCTGCCAGCGGACGCTGTGGCGAGCTAGGACGCTTTAGAACAAAGCGGAGACATGGTCGAAGTAAGCTGCAAGGCGCATGCCCCCCGCGAGTCGTACGAGGCGCGGGACCGTGACCCGCCGCGGGTCCATCAGGCACGGGCCTATTACCGACAATTGTACACCGTGGAGGAACAGAGACGCAGCACAGAAGCCGCGACGCGGCAACGGAGCACGCTCCCAGCCGTACGGCACCTTCAGGCAACTGGACGACGCAACGACACGTCGGCGGCCCGGACCGCCGGCAGGCGCGGCGTTACGTCATCGTCCCTCACCGCAGAACCTGTCCTCCTGATCCTCTTCCCCAGCCTGTCTGCCGGTCTGGGCACCCGCCTTCGGCCCCGCGCAGTTGGCCGGACGCCTACGAAGAAGATCGGTGCACGGGGCGGAGTCTGTGAAGT
>JBGQLF010001004.1:0-4689 GCA_041499985.1 Gemmataceae bacterium | reverse complement strand
GTCGACGACCGGTGGCTCGGGCATTGGCGTCGGCGGAGACTTCTCGACGACTGGCATCGGCGGGACGGACGGCGGATTGCTTGTGGTCTTGCCTTCCGGCTCGACCGGTTGCTCCGGGGACTTTTCGGGAGCCACTTTCTCTGGGGTCTTGACGGTAGGTGTTTGCTCTCTGGAAATGTCCCTCCGTTGCGCGAACTGGTCAGGACCCGGGCGTGGCAGCAGCATCCAGAAGGCAATCACCAGGCCGACAAAAAGGCCGGCTCCGGCCACCGGCACCATCCAGCGCGACCAGGCGCTCATGCGCTGGTACAAGGGCAGCCCGAGCAGGAGGGCTTCATCCGCTTCATCGTCATAGCTCGTTGGCCTCGCCTTTGAACCGCTCAGGGCAGTGGCCACGCGAGGTGCCCGGCGATTGCGAATCGCCTCCCGCCCCTGGATCAGCTGATACATCCGTTGCCGCGCAACGGGAGGCACCAGCACCGGTTCCCCCAAGACCAGCGTGAGGATCTGGTGGCAAGCGGCGATCTCCGCCAGATGAAAGTCGGAATTCAAGCAAGTTTCCTCGACCTCGGCCAAGCGATCGCCCGGCAAAGCGTTGTCGAGGTACTCCGCTACGGTATTGCTGTCGAGGTCGGCGCCCGGTCCCGTAGTCGGCGGCGTGGTCAAGCGGCGCCGGCGAGTGACCAGCTTGATGCGAGCGATCAGCTCCTGGGCGGCCTCGCTTTCGGTCACTTTTTGGCCGATCAGCCTGGTCTGGGCGGGGTCGAGGGTGTCATCGAGATAGGCGAGCAAAGTTCGTAGAGTTAAGCGCACGTCAGGATCCCCTCAGCAGCGAGAAAGCCAGAAGACGGTTCCTCTCTAATAGTGGGGTCGCGGGCAGGATTTCGTTCATGAGACACGCCGATTTTCGTTTGGGAGTGTCCGAGGGTGCCTGCCATTTTGGCAAGAAGAGGCGAAACGCGGCCGAAATCGGTGGCGTCGAAAGGCGCGTTGCGCCTCCGTGACGATCGTTGCGCCGGGCGCGCAACGATCGTCGGAGACCGATATGCTTGTTTGATAAGGACTTGCGATGTCAGAGCCCGATCGTTGCGCGGATTGCGCTGACAGGCCCGATTTTTGCTTTTGGGCCGCCAGCGCGCAACGATCTCTGTCCAAGACGACTGGGACGACTGGATAGAGGCCGTGATGCGTCGGTGTACAATGATCACGAGCAGAGACCCGGAGCTGGTACAATATGGGAGAAGTCATTGCCAGCTACGCTCGAAGGATACTAGCTCGTTGCTTTATCGGTTGTTCGAGGGTTATGAGCGGGAGGGTCTGATCATGCCCTATACCCTGGAGGATTTTCGCCGCGACTTCGTCAGAGCGTACCTCAGCCAATTGACCCCGGAACAACCCCTCCAAGGACTGTCGTCCGAGGAGGTCCTCAAGCTGCTGCCCCGCGAGGCCATTGAGGACTACTTGAAGCGCCAACCGAACGGCTCCTCTTCAGCGCCGCCGCAGGATGGGGGTCAGCCCAATTGAGGGGGACATCGGAGCGAGTACCTTATGACACAGAGTCGTCCCTACCATTCATCCCGAGATAGGTTTGCCTTGGTTGATCAAATCCTGGAGCAATACCGGCAGGAAGGCATTATTGTGCCCTCTACCCTGCCCGATTGTCGTTCAGAATACATCAAAGAGCATCTCAGAAATCTGACGCCTGGGGAACGGCTCGAAGGACTGTCGCCTGAGGAGATTCTCCAGAGCCTCCCACAGGAGGCGATTGAAAGCTACTGGGAGGGACTCAAGAACGGTCCTTCGTCCCCGACGGCATAAGGCACAGGTTCAGCGCCCCACCGGAGCTGGTGCGTTACGGCCTGGAGCATTACCGGCAGCACACGGAGGCTACGAGCACATTTTTGCATCAGTTCTTTCACGGTTCAGCTTCTCCCACAGCTCGGCGGTCTGCCGGCAGCCCGCGGGGCTATTCGTCTTCTCGAAGTGTCCCAGGCGAAGGCTCCTCACGCCTCGATGCAGATGCGGATCGACAACCTTGCCAGCCGCCCGCTGGACACACTCGTTGATCACCGGCACGGCCTCGGCCTGAGGGACTACGGCGATTTCGCTTTCACCGGCTTGCCTGCGAGCAACGTCTCGACCTCTCGGTAGAGCTGCTTGACCTCGACCGGCTGGTACGCGTCCAACCAAAGTTCCAATCCCGGCTCGGCTTCCCGGCGGTCGGCCTCCACGATCCACTGCCTGGACTGCTCCAGGTACCGGCGGGCCTGTTCGTGGTGCCCCAGGTTTTCGTGCGCCAAAGCGGCAAAGAGCCATTCCCACGGCTTGCACAGGGGGCGTCCTTCTTCCATGGCACGATCGAGCAGGGGCAGGGCCTCGGCGAACTTGCCGGCGCGACACAGGGCCGCCCCGCTCAGATGGATCGATTCGCCCCCCTTCACCGCGCGCCCGGCCACCTCCACCAGGGCGGACGGGTCGGGCACCGCGTCAGGAAGATAGACGCAAGTGTAGACGACCCGCGCCAGCACCCAATGTTCTTCGCTCCTCCCCAGCCGTTCGAGTACGGCCGCGCACGCTCGCCGGTACTCCGCTGGTCGGCCGGCCCTAAGCTGCGCCAGGGCCAGGCGGTACCAGTGCCCCGCGCCATCAGGCTCAAGCTCGATGACCTTGCCGAAGTCCGCGGCGGCCCGGTCCCACGCGCCCTTGCGGGCGGAGGCGCGGGCACGGGCAAGCCATAGCCGCACGTCGTGGGGGCGCAGCTCGATCAACCGGGCGAAGACTTCCGGGTACGGGACCATCTCGGTGCAGACTGGGGTCAACTTCCTCTCGGGGCCGAGCAGGTCGGGGGGCAGCCGGTCGAGGGCCTGGGCGAACTGAGCGGCCGCCTGGTGCCACTCGCCCCGCTGGGCGTGCGCGCGGCCGCGGTCGATGAACATGGACGCGTCGCCGTCGGAAAGTGCGGCGAGGGCGCGCTCGTGCATGGTGCCCAGCCTGGGGTCGTCCGCGGGCAGACTGCCGGTAAGGAGCCGCTTCGCCTCGCGGTAGTAGAGCCGGCACTCGAGCCAGTCGAACCAGAGGATCGGCATGGTGCCCACCGGGCCTTTGTCCATCGCGTCGGTCCACTCGTCGATGGCCTTCTCGGCGGCGGCGAGCGCCTGACGTGCCTCGGCGGCCTGACCCAGGCGGTGATAGGCCATCGCCAGGGCCGGGTAGTTGATCGCCCGGGCGCCCCAGTTGGGATCCGCGGCCAGCGCCTGGCGGAGGCGGGTGACGGCCTGCTCATAGTCGCCGGCGCGGTAATGCGCCATCCCTGCGATGTAGAGGTACCATGGAATATACTCCCGGGCGACCACCTGTTCCGCCCGCCAGGCCAGCTCTGCGCGGTCCGCCACGGACGTGGGGGAGAGGGTGCAGGCGCGCACCGTGGCGAGCTTGGCGTCACTGTCGGTTCCGTCGCCGAACCGCTTGATCAGAAGCCGGCAAGCGTCCCGGTACCCTTCTTCGTCCCCGACGTGGTGGCACAGCAGGGCGTGCTGGTACCATTCCCAGCTTTCGCCTCCCGTCCCGTGCGTTATCCTGACCTTTTTCAGGTCGTCGGCAGCGGCAAGCTCCCACAACCCGAGGCTTTTGTACATCTTCTCGCGAAAGACGTAGAGCGATATTAGGTCGGGCTGTAGCTCCGCGGCCTTCGCGAAGCTGGCGCTGGCGGAGGACCAGCGGCCCGCCTGCGAGTGGGAGGTGGCGCGCGCGACCAGGGCAGTCGCCTCCCGCAGCCTGTCGGCGAAGCCCTCGGCCTTCTGCCGCGCCGCGTCCGCATCCCTGCGGGCCTGCTCTTTCTCGTCGCGCTCTCTCAGCGCCCGTGCTTCGGCCTGCGTGGCCCGCACCGCCTGCCAGGTGGCCACCGCCGTGCCCCCCAGCAGCGCCGCCGCCACCACCGCCACCGTCAGCACCGCGGCCCGGTTCCGCTGCGCGAACTTCTGAAGCTTATAAGCCGTTGAAGGCGGCCGGGCCAGGATCGCCTCGCGGCGCAGGTACCGCTCGATGTCCTCGGCGAAGTTCCCCGGCGAGCCGTAGCGCCGGTTGCGGTCCTTATTGAGGGCCTTCAGCACCACCCAGTCCAGGTCGCCAGCCAAGAGCTGCGCCAGCTTCTTGACGTTCATACCGCGGTTGCCCGCCAGCACCGTGGCCGAGTCCCCCAAGGACGACAGCCGGGTGCTCGGCCGCGGCGCTTCCTCCTCGCGGATCAGCCGCTGCATCTCGGCGTAGCCCGCTTGCCGCAACCGCTTGCTCGGAAGCGGCGTCGTCCCGGTCAACAGCTCGTAGAGCAGCACGCCCAGCGCGTACACGTCGCTGCGGGTGTCGATGTCCAGGCCGCTCATCTCCGCCTGCTCCGGACTCATGTACGCCGGCGTGCCGACCATCTGCCCGTAGGCGGTGAACAGCGTCCGCTCGGTCAGTTTCTGCACCGTCGCCTTGGCCACGCCGAAGTCGATCACCTTGACCACCGGCACGCCGTCGTGCAGCGTGACCATGACGTTCGACGGCTTGACATCGCGGTGGATGACCCCCTTGTGGTGGGCGTGCTGAATGGCGTGGCAGACGTCGAGGAACAGCTTCAGCCGGGCCTCGGGCGCCAGGTGGTTCTTGTCGCAGAACTCGGTGATCGGCACCCCCTTGACCAGCTCCATG
>JBGQLF010001003.1:0-4689 GCA_041499985.1 Gemmataceae bacterium | reverse complement strand
GTGTCTCAGGCGCTCGACCGCAGGGCCTCGGCGTGAACGCATTCAGCGGCCCGTTCGCGCGGGGCCTTGTCCGCGGGCGCGTCCAGGGCACGATCAATCTCCTCCAGACGTGGGAGGAGTCCACGCCGGTTCGCGATCTGGATGGCCAGCCCAGGACGGGCGTTCGCCTCCAGGAGCATCGGGCCCTCGTTGGCATCGATGACAATATCCACGCCGAGGTAACCCAGCCCAACCTCCTTGGCGACGCGGTAAGCCATGTCCAGCACCTCTGGCCAGTACGGCACGCGCGCGCCAACCACGGAGACGCCCGTATCGGGATGGCGCCTTACAAAACGGTTCCGTTGTACGGCGTGATGGGTCACGCCACTTTCCAGATCTACGCCGGCGCCGATACCTCCCTGATGCAAGTTGGCCCGGCCGTTGGATTCCTTGGTTGGCAACCGGAGCATCGCCATCGCGGGCTGGTTGCGATAGAGGACGACACGGATGTCCGGAATCCCTTTGTACGCAATCGGCTCGAAGGCGTGATGGAGCCGGACCCGCTGTTGGAGCAGGACCTTGTCGGGCCGGCCGCCCAGGGAGTACATGCCCGAAAGGATGTCCGAGAGGTGCTGGCGGATCTGTTCCAGCGTGAGCGGCTCGCCGTTGTGACGCAGGTAGTCGCGGCTGGCACGCCCGACCACGACCAGCACGCCGCGCCCCGCCGAGCCGCGATTCGGCTTGATCACGAAATCGGCCTGATCGCCGAGGAGATCGCGTAAGTGGCGCAGCATGGAATGAACGGAGACAACGCCGTAGATCGCGGGCGTCGGTACGCCGATGCGAACGCACAAGTCTCGCATCGCCAACTTGTCATCCACCAACGGAAACAGGGCACGGGGATTGTGGTCGAGAATATACGCGGCATTGCGCCGATTCATGCCCAGGATGCCCAGTTCCTTGAGCCGGCGCGCGGCCGTCCAGAGCCAGTGCATGGAATTCTCCTCCCTGTCAATCTCCCGGGGCCTGTACGAAGCAGCGGTGTCCGTGCCTTCGATCAGAAACTAGTTCAAAAAGGTGTCTGGAACTGTGATTTTAGAGTTCCAGACACCTTTTTGAACTAGTTTCTCACTCATTGCCAACCACACGCCAAGGTTGACGGGGAACGATGAAGTCACGGAAACGGAGCAGTTCGGATAGACGATAGCCGGTGTACCGGCCCAGGAGGAGTTGGAGGGCCATGATTAGGCCCAGCGTCTCGGGGAAGCGGAACATGTGGCGCAGAACGGCCTGGAGACTGAGGAACAGGCTGATGCTGGCGGCAATCACCATCGTGCCCAGAAGTGTCTGGAAGGAAGTGGCCGTGCTATCCTCTACCTCCAAGGTCCAGAAACGTTCGATCATGCCGGTCAGGATTACGATGGGGAAGAGCGAGATGTATTTCGTTGCAGGCAAATCCTGGTAGTTCGCCGCCACGATCGCGAGGATTAACACGACGACCACCAGGCTGAGCAGGAAGGCTGTGCGGGGTACCTGGAGCAGGTGGTACTGATCCAGGACGCGGCGCATGATCCAGCCAATCAGGACGATGGACACAAACACCAAGATGCCCGGCATACTACCCAGGTCGCGAAAGGCCAGGCCGACGAGCGCTGGGGCGAAAGTGCCGAAACTGCTCAGGCCGATGAGATTGCGGTAGATGCAGACGATCAGGGCGGCGATCGGCAGCAGAAGCAAGTATTCCACGAGCCGTTGCTCGGCCGGGCGCAAGGCGTACAGAGACAGGCGTGTCAGCAGCTGGCGGAAACGCGACAGGCTGTCGGTCGCGGCGGGTTCTTCCTCCGCCGTTCGCTCGACCAGGTAGGCATAGTGCAGATCGCGGACACCCCGACCCCGAACGACCGGCAGATCGCCGAAATGAAAAACGACATACGTCGCGGGTACATGTCCGAATTGATGGAAGAAGGGACACAGGGGCAGCCAGTGCTCCTGAACCCAGGCTTCGGCCCAGAGGTGAGCGGTCTGCTCGTGACCCTTCTTGAGGGGAAGTCCCGTGACGAGCCGGGCAGGAATGCCACGATTACGACAGAGGGCGACCAGGAGCCGGCTCTTGCCGCCGGCATCGCCGCTGCCGTTGTGCAGGCACTCCACAGCCGTCATATTGGGGCCCCGCACGGCCGGCTCGTTGCCAATCTGCTGATCGACAAATCGGAACAGCGCTTCGAGCTGATCCTGGCTGCGGTCGCAGTCTGCGGTGAGCCGCCGTGCCGTGGCGGCGATGTCGCCATCGGTGCTCTCGATGCCCAGATCACTCTCCAGCAGGACACCAGGAGCCGGTTTGGCGTAGCAACTCTTGGCTAGCTTGGACATGGGCGAGGTGGGATGGCGCACATCCACCTTGCAATAGAATTCATAACGGCAGCGAAACGGCCCCTCGCCGGTGCCGGGCCGTTGTGACCACAGCACCAGATGACGATCGGCGTGCCGGGCATCCTGCGGCTTGGGCAGGAGCTCGGCGCTCCGGCATAATTCGTGCAGAATATGCTGACGGCCGAAGTCCAGGGGCGTGGCCGTGGTCAGTTTGGCGTCACCCGTGCTCTTGCCCTGCACCACCAAGGTCACCTTCCAGGTGCCCGGACCACTGGGCTGGCGCACCTGATCGCCCAGCACATAGGAGCGCCCGATCATCAAGCCGACGGAGAGCGTGGCGAGTGTAACGGCCGTCACAAGGCAAAGGGTTGTTCGCGACATGGAGTGTGCCTCTCTTCCTGAATCAGTAGTCAGGTAGGTGTCCGGAATACTTCAGGCAGCGAACAGCGATCGCAGACCACGCACGAGCTGATCGCTGCGGATTCTCAGCTACGGAGTGGCGACGATCGGCTCGTCCGCAGATTCCCAATCGATGTGAAAACGGATAACGTTTGGATCTTTGGCACGCGGTAGAACCAGAAGATAGCCGCACCGCCGCCGCGCATCCCAGCAGAAGACATATCGGTTCTCCGGGAGTCGGCCTCGGAGCCGAGGCGTCTTGCCCGCCATAGCTCTGGGCAGTGGCACCTCGGCGAAGACCAGGGGCACCAGGTGGCGGTCGTCCTCGGAACTGTCCTTGCGCAGCAGCCCGATCAGGCGTGCGTTGGGCCGCATCTGTGCCTGGAAGCGGTCCGTCACGACGCGCTCGTAGGCTTGTTCCGGCACGGAGATGCTAAGAGTATTGCCGTGCACTTCGTGGCGGACGCAGGGCAGAGCATCAGGTGGTGGTGCGGGCCGGGGCAGCTCCAGCGTCGGATCGCCCCAGAGCGTGAAGGCCCAGGACGAGCGCACATTGGCTCCGCGGAGCTTGGCGTTGTCGCCGAGCAGCTTCTCCTTGAGCAGAGCACAAGCCAACAGATAGTTCTTGGCGTGACGCAACGAGCTTCCCACGGACTGGTTGTCATAAAGTAACGCATCAAAGAATGCCTGGGCACAGGCTCCTCCCGAGGCGGAATAGGTTCGCGTCGACGAGCCGACTACGGCGACAGCACCCCGGCGCAGAAAGGGTTGCGCCTCGGGCGGCGTCAGGGCGAGGCAGCTCTGCAAGAAGACAAGTGCCGGCTGGAGTGGGTCGGTCCACTCGGGCATCTCATAATCCTTCACCATGGTGCTGTGGTGGCCTTCCCAGAGGAAGATGTCCTGCGCAGGCAGAAGGCGGCGCACAGCTTCCTTGCTGGACGCATGTCCGAAGAGGGTCGTGGTCTGGTAACCGCAATTGGCGAACTCTTTCGCGGTGTTGCGGGAAAACGTCTCCAAGAGGGGCAACCCTCCAGCGGGATTGCTGACAATTAGCGCGCGCGGCGGGGAGCGCCTTTCGGGCACGAGCCGTTGCCGAGCCAGCATCAGGCAGACGACGCCGCGATCGTTGCTGAAGAGACGTCCCGTGGCGAAGCTGAAGGGTTCGGACCCCGCCGGCGTCAACGGTTCCATCTCGATGAAGGCATCCTTGCCCGGCACCGGATTGGGCCGGCGTTCCGGTGGAATGGCCTGGAGACTGGCCACCAGGATCAAATACTCGGCGCGTCTCAGGGCGCGATTCTGAAGCGCTGCCTCGACGACCGCTTGGGTGTTATTGCCGGCCTCATTCGTGAACAGCAGAGCAGCCCGCCGCTGGAGGGCGAGCCAGGGGGCCAACGAGGACATGCTGCCCTCGTGGTGCTGCTCATCGGTGGGATTCGTGACGACCAGGGTCTGGATCGGCCCCTGTGTGAGCTGGTGTCGGAGATAGCATGCGGCCACAGCTTCCGCGTCTTTCAGATAATGGACCGTGACTCCCGGCAGGTTTCGGCTGATCTTGCCCACTGCACCCGCCGCGTAGACTTCCTGCGTGTGCCATTCCTTCAGGCGACGGCGCAGCGCCGCGCTGCTCGTGTCTGCCTCCCGGCTCACCACCAGCGGCGCCTGAAGAACCCCGGCCAAACAGGCTGCCTGGAGCAGGAGTCGGCGCGGCTCCGCGGGACAGAGCACGACGCGCTCCGCCTGTGGGAAAAGAGCTTGCCCAAGCGTCGCCAGAGTGCCTCCCGTCCACGCCATTGGCGCCACGACGGGCGCTCCGAGGCGCTTCTCCAGCTCCTCGATCCCTTCCGGGAAAGAGCCGACTGGCACAATGACCTCGGGCTGGAAGGAATGCAGGAACTCTTTCAGGTAAGGGCTAAGCGGGGTGGAATCGAGCAGCACGAC
>JBGQLF010001002.1:0-4691 GCA_041499985.1 Gemmataceae bacterium | reverse complement strand
ATTGAGCAACTGGTCGAAAACGAGGCTCTTGGTACCAATGGTGGGCCTGCTACTGCGCAGCCTTCCACCCCGGCAACGGTTCCCCCGCTGGACAAGACCTTTGATACCATCCTGGCGCCCTTGCGGAAGGGGTGGGAGGAAAGCGGGATGTCCGATGAAGAGGTAGACCAACTGTTTGATGTCACTCTGAAGAAAGTCCGGCAAGAGAAGAAGGCCTCCCGATGACTCCAGAGGAAATCGTAGGGGCCGTTTTTGACTGTAACGTCCACTTCCAAGCTATCAGAAATGTGAAGGGCCCAGCCTAGTGCAGGCTCCAAGGACCTGTTGTGCAAGGGCGGGCCGCATTCTTTACCGCGAAGCGGTTAGACACCACAGCCCAGGGTCGCGCAGCGCACCCTGGGGGGCGATGCCCGCACGCCGGTTCCACCCTGTAAGGGTGGGACAAGCAGCGTCGCCCCGGCCCGATTTGTGCCACCCCTACAGGGTGGCCTGCGAGGAGGTGTCCGTCCCCCAGGGTGCGCTGCGCGACCCTGGGCTGTGCTGTGCAACCGCTTCGCGGTAAAGAAGGTAGCCTATCCTTGCCGGTCCTTGCACAACTGGTCCCTTGATCCTGCCCTAGGAAAACCGATTCAGACCATCCTTGACAGTGGCCCTCGCGCGGTGAGACAATTCCTCGCGTTCTTGGAACGGTCACGGATCGATTCACGATCCTCTCCCCTGTTTCTGTCTAGGAGGATAGTTGCATGGCTACCGCAACCGCTGAGAGAGCTCGTACCGTCAAGCCGCCCAAGGTCAAGGACCAGCCGCTGTTGATCGGCGGCAAGTGGGTGGACAGCGTTTCGGGCAAGACGTTCGCGACCACCAACCCGGCCACCGGCGAGACCATCTGCCAGGTTGCCGAAGGCGATAAGGCCGATATCGACCGCGCGGTCAAGGCCGCCCGCAAAGCCTTCGAGGAAGGTCCCTGGCCGAAGATGAACGCCTCGGAACGCGGCCGGTTGCTCATCAAGCTCGCCGACCTGATCGAGAAGAACCAGGAAGAGCTGGCCGCCCTGGAATCGCTCGACAACGGCAAACCTTACCGCGACGCCCTCGCCGCCGACCTGCCGCTGACCGTGAAGTGCTATCGCTACTACGCCGGCTGGACCGACAAGAACCACGGCAAGACCATCCCGGTCGAGGGCAATTACTTCTGCTACACGCGCCACGAACCGGTCGGCGTCGTCGGCCAGATCATCCCCTGGAACTTCCCGCTCCTGATGCAGGCATGGAAATGGGGTCCGGCCCTGGCCACCGGTTGCACCATCGTTCTGAAGCCGGCCGAGCAGACGCCGTTGACCGCCCTGCGCGTTGCCGCCCTGGCTCAGGAAGCCGGCTTCCCCGATGGCGTGTTCAACGTGGTGCCCGGCTATGGTCCGACCGCCGGCGCCGCCCTCAGCAGTCATATGGATGTCGACAAAGTCGCCTTTACCGGCGAATACACGACCGGCCAGCTCGTCATGGAGGCCGCCGCCAAGAGCAACCTCAAGCGCGTCAGCCTGGAGCTGGGCGGCAAGAGCCCCAACGTCATCTTCGCCGACGCGGACCTGGACGCTGCCGTCGAAGGGGCGTATTTCGGCCTGTTCTTCAACCAGGGCCAGTGCTGTTGTGCCGGCAGCCGGCTGTTCGTGGAGGAGAAGGTCCACGATCAGCTCGTGGAGAAACTGGTCAAGAAGGCCAAGGCGCAGAAGGTCGGCGACCCGTTCGACCCGGCCACGACGCAGGGGCCGCAGGTGTCGCAGGAACAATGCGACCGCATCCTGGGCTACATTGAGGCTGGTCGCAAGGAAGGCGCCAAGATGCTGACCGGGGGCCGGCGTCTCGGCGACAAAGGTTACTTCATCGAGCCGACGGTGTTCGACGAGGTCAACGATGAAATGAAGATCGCCAAGGAGGAGATCTTTGGGCCGGTGATGAACATCCTGAAGTTCAAGAATGTGGAGGAGGTGCTCCAGCGCGGCAACCGGACGTTCTACGGCCTGGCCGCGGCGGTGTGGACGCGTGACATCAGCAAGGCGCACCGGTTGGCGAACAGTCTCCGCGCCGGCACGGTCTGGATCAACTGCTATGATGTGTTCGATGCCGCGGCGCCGTTCGGCGGGTTCAAGATGAGCGGCATTGGCCGCGAGCTCGGCGAATATGCGTTGGAGTTGTACACCGAGGTCAAGACGGTGTATGTGAATCTACAGTAGCGGCGGCGGAGCGTCGCGCTGTTTCGGAAGAGACCCACAGATTTCCCTTCGTGTCCCGCTGCCGCAGGGGCACGAGGGGAAACAGAGTTTCCGATCGTGTCAACGGAAGCCGAAATCATCCAGAGCATCCAGGCAGCAGGAAGGTACGATGCCGTAGTCGGCTCGGAAGCCGAAGCCAGGTCTCTCCTGCAACAAGCTATGCCGGACGCTGTAGAACTCCCAGAAGCTGTGCCAGGCCAACCGTACGTGAATCCACCGGCTGGATGCAAAAAATGGTATCAACTCCACCCTCCTGAGCCCCGTGTAGGCAACAACCGGCGCCATTTCAAGTACGCGGATTGGACCCGCGGGAAGAAAGGCCGGGGAGGAAGTTGGGGACATCTGGAGTTCTGAGGCACGTCCACGTTTACTCGAGGCTGGGAGGAGAGACAATGTCGTTCATGTTCGAGGTCTATTATCGGCCGCCCCCAGACCCGCACAAGGAAGCGGCGCTCACCGGTCGGGTAGCGCGCTTGGGTGGGCGGCTGAGCTATCGCGAGATCCCCGGGGAAGACGGCACAGGGGGCGTCTGCCTGACCTACGAGTTCGAGGACCCCGGCCAAGCGGAAGCCGCTGCGCAGGTGCTGCGGGAGCAGGGCGAGCATGTCGAGGGGCCAGTGGATTACGGCCCTTGATGCAGCCAGGCAGCTAGGGACACTTCGCGATGGTGCCACTGCCCTCGTTCCCAAACAAGACGGTGTATGTGAATCTACAGTAGCCATTGCTGCGGCCGACAGGCTCACACAGGCCGAGTTCCCCGGAGTGCGCTCTGGAGAATTCGGCCTGCTTTTTTTCTCCGCCGCAGAGTGCAGAAGTCGAGATCAGGCGCCGCCGGAATCGAGTGGGTGGCTGCCGTTCCCGGGGTTTGCCGGCTGCGCGCATTGTGTCCTCACGGAGGGACGCGCAGCGCGACACGGTATGGGCCTGCTCTCCTTGGGTGTTAACCATTCAGAACATGCCAGGAGGCGGAGAAGCGCACTCTGTAAAGGAACGTTAATTCTCGCCGGACCAAAAGCATATTGCTGTCACAAGAGCTCGGCGTGGCGACCCGAGTGATCCCCAGCGCAACTCCCCCTTCCCCATCAGCTTGCTCCACTTATTGCTCGACGAATCTATTGAGAACCGCACGCTCCGAAGACCCGAAGCGGCCTTCGGCACGCGGATTGCAATACTCCCTCCCGACAAGTCGTCCGTGAATCTCGATCGCTGATGAGAAGCAGGCCACTTCCCGAGTAGCAACCGAGGACTCACGGAGTACTGGAGAGAGCCGCGTGGCATTCTCCTACCTTTTTAGTTTCAGAATAGGGGATTTTCAATGAGAGAGAACAGAACGAAACGTTTGCAGTGGTCGGGCGTCCTGACAGCCCTGGCGGCAGTAGTGGTATTCCTTGCAACGACCAACATGGCCCGGGCCGACCAAGTCACCATAACGGTGACTAGCGATGGTGACACTCTACCACCAGGGGTGAGCGACACGGTGACTGTCGTAGACGCTATGGGGAATAATGTGCTGCCCCCCCTCACTCTGCAAGAGAGTGATGAGGTTGGAGGTGTGACCTTTTTTAACAGGCTTAGAAATCGGAATTGGGTAACCCCCAATACCCTCTTCATAACCGAGCCGGGCGCGTCGAACAGTGATATCGTCACGTTGACGAATCAGGCCACCGACGCTTTCATCTACTTCACGAGTGATGATGACAACGGCCACATCGGATCAATCCCGATTGAAGCAAGCCAGCAAACCCTTATGGAAGGTGCCAACGGCATCACGACCTTTACCACACAAATGACCAACGCCGTGCCTGAGCCGGCAAGCCTAACCCTGCTCGGTTTCGGCATGGCCGGCCTGGCTGGCTACGCCTATCGGCGGCGGAAGCAGCCGGTGTAAGAGCGGCCCTTGACGAACCCGCAGAACTGCTCTGTGTTTGAAAGCCCCGGGCGACTCGCCATGACAGCCCGGGGCTTTCTCTTTTCCCTCGCTCCCAAACTCCTGTTTGGGAACGCCTGTCCTCGAAACACCGTTTCGTTGCTGTCAGCACCGGGTCGCAGTTCGAAACGGAGTTTCGCTCAGGATGTTCCCAAACCGGAGTTTGGGCACGAGGGCAACAAGGGCACGTCCCCTAGGGACACTTCGCTACAGCGCCCCTTGCACTCCGTCGGAGGCCGGGGTAGGGTACCTTCATGAGCGACATCCTCGACAGCTGTGTACCCGATGTCATGCAGGTCTGCCACAACGGCCACGTGATTACGGACCTGCTGCATATTTATCCTGAGCGTGGCCTGAGCCATTGCGATCGCTGCGGGGCAACGACCCTGGATTGCTGCCCCACGTGCGGCCTGGAGCTGCGAGGTGCCGTGCCGGTGCCTGGGCTGGTGCCGACCGGGTCGCTGCCAGCACCCGAGCGATGTGTGGGCTGCGGT
>JBGQLF010001001.1:0-4701 GCA_041499985.1 Gemmataceae bacterium | reverse complement strand
TGTTTCGCCAGGCGCTCGTTGACGAAGCTGAAATCTGCGTCGAGCAGATCGAGCAGGCTGCGGTCCTCCCGCACGATGGCGTCGAAGAACCGCTCGGTTTCGCGGTACATCGCCGAGCGTAGCTCTTCGTCGAAGTTGGGAAATACCTTCGGGTCGGGGGAGACGTAGACCAGCTTGCGGATCGTGAGCCATTGCCCGGCGAAGTTCTGCACGAAGGCGGCGGACTTCGTATCTTGGAGCATCCGCCGCACTTGGGTCTCAAGATTCTGCCGTAGTTCCCCCCTCGCGGCCAGAGCGAACAACTCGTTATCGGGCATCGTGCTCCACAGGAAGTACGACAGCCGGCTGGCCAATTCGTACTCGCCGATGAGGTAACTGGTCCCCGGCTGGGCATTGGGCGGGTCCAGCTCGACGCGAAACAGGAAGTGCGGCGAAACGAGGGCACCATACAAAGCTTGCCGGATGCAATTCTCAAAGCGCTCGCCATGCTTGGCGGCCCGATCGTAGAGGTTTAGGAGGCGTTCGATCTCGACGGGCTCGACCGGTCGGCGGAAGGCACGGCTCGCAAAGCGGGTGACGATCTCGCGGGCAGCCTCACGTGCCGAGAGCTGGAAATCCGAAACCAATCCGAGGGGCCCAAAGCCCAAACCGAACCAATTGCCTAGATTGCGGATTGCGGACTTCGTACCAATCTCCATGATGCGTCGGTGGCTCTCAGGCACGCGCGGGGGCGGCGGATTGTACGGTCCATCCAGCACGATACTGCGCACGAACAGTTGGCGCTGCTGCTTGGTCTGGTCGGCAACCTTGGGATCCCGATAAGGGTTGAGGAAGGCAACGCCCACCCGGCTATTTCCCGACTTGAGCCGGACCTTGGCCTCGAGCGTCGTCGGGGCCGAGGCAGCCGCCTTGAGCTCGAATTCCTGGATGTCGGTCCGGGCGACCCGCAGGACCCCGCGCACCGCTTCCTCGCCTACTTGCTGGCCATACGCCTCGACGCGGAGCACGTAGTCGCCCTCGTCGAAGTAGCTATCCCCGGAGATTTCGCCCTTGGAATGCAGGACGGCGCCGCCGCGGCGGGTATCCCCTGCTCCGAACGAGACGCGGATGCTGCCGAGCCGAGTCTTCGTTGGCTTGGGCGGGTCGACGATCACGATCGCTTGTTCCAGGATGGACTCGGCCGCGGCCAGGTACCGTTCCAAAAGCAGGGGAGATAGCGACAGCACATCGCCGATGTTGTCGAAGCCGTAGCCGACGTCGTCGTTGGGGAAGTCGGCGGCGGGATTGAAGTCGATGCCGACCAAGTCGCGGATGGTATTGTTGTACTCGGTCTTGTTGAGTCGGTGGAGTGTGACTCGGCCAACGTTGCGCGGCCCGCTACAGTCGAGCCGGGCGAGCACGGCATCGAGGGACCGTAGCGCCGCCTCGACTTCCGTGGCGCTGGGCCGGGGTTGCTCTTTGGGGGGCATCTCGCCGAGGCGGATCATTTCCAGGACGTTGTCCCAAACCTTGCGATCCTTCTGAACCGCTTGCTCGTCCTGATATTTGTCCAGGGACAAGTTACCGCGCTTCTTGCCGTTGCCGTGGCAGGCGTAGCAGTTCTTGACGAGGAACGGGACGACATCCTTGGTAAAGCTGGCCGCGGCCTGGCCCTCGGTGGCGGCAGCCGGGGCTGCGGGTGCACCGGTACGCTGCAAGGCTTCCTCGGAATACAGGACAGCCGTCAGTGCCAGGGCGCCAAACAGCAGAGATCGCAACTTCATGGGTCCACGTCCTCACCCAACTGCCAGAGCCCTCGCTCTGAATTGGCGTTCACCGTTCGAAACGGTTATTATCTTCCTTGATTTCCCGGATTGGGAACAAAAAGTGCCAACGCTCAGGGTGAAGACCTTGGCCTGGTTCAAAATCAGGTAACAGTGGCGTGGCGCAGGCGGCTCGCCTGTGGGTCTGGCCGGTGGGCGAGCTGCTGGCCCCGCGGACCGCAGGCAAGGGCTGCATGGTTTGGATTGGGTTGCATTGCGTTGCCGGCCCAATGCGTTGCGGGGCCCCCGGAGGGGGTGCGGAACGCAACCGACGAGGGAGCGTCCCGGCTGGGAGAGGTCGTGCCGTGTGCTTGCTCGGCCCTGTGCTATCGTCCAGCGAGATGTGACGGAGGCTCCGGTGAAAGCCGAACGCACAGAATTGTTGGTTCGCCTGCTCTCCCGGCACCAGGAGGACCTGTTTCGCTACATCTTCAGCCTGCTGCCGCATGAGGAGGACGCCCGGGACGTCCTCCAGGAGACCAGCGTCGCCCTCTATCGCAAGTTCGCCGACTACGACCCCAGCAAACCATTTCTGGCCTGGGCCTTTCGTTTCGCGTATCTAGAGGTTCTCAAGCAGCGCGAGCGCAATCAGCGCGGTAGCCGTCTGCTGCGGCTGGAGCTGATCGAGCGGCTGGCGCGGGAGCGGGAAGAACAGGAACCCGTGCTCCAGGAGCGCTTGCAGGCGTTGGAGCAGTGTCTGGAGGCGCTCCCGCGGGAAGATCGTGAGTTGATCCGGCAACGGTATGAGGCGAGGGCCCGGACTGAGGAGCTCGTCCGCCATTTGGGGGCCAGCCGCCGGACGCTTTTTCGTCAGCTGGACCGCATCCGCCGTTCGCTTTATGACTGCATCAGCCGCCGCGTGACCACGATGGAAACGCTCTGACTGGACCACTTATCGATTGGACCACCAGCGCCGGAGGCGATACCACAATATGCTGAGTGGGCCCCGGCGCCTAAGCGTCATGTGGGTGTCATTGATGCACACCTGGTAGTCCGTCAAGAATCCAGCCCGGCCGAGCAAAGGGGGCAGTTGTCTGAGCCTGCGCGCAGGCAGTCCCTGGGCAAGTGGCGCTAAGGGAGATTGAAGGATAAAGTTGCACGGCCAATTATGCTCCTTCCCGACGACCCGAAAGCGAATGGCGGCGTTGGCATAGTGGAGCACGTGCCCTCCCACCCCCGCGCTGTGGCTCTGTCGGGAGGTATCATAGTGCAGTTGCTTCTCTTGCGCGAGGTCGACGGAGATGGAAGTGACATCAGCTCCCGTGTCCACGAGGAACTCCAACCAGGCGAAATCCCCGTCCTGGGTGCGCACCTCCAAGCGGATTAGTGGGCGGTAATGAATCACGTCGTGGGCCCCGCGCTGCGCTGTCAGGGGGAGCTTAATCTTCATCAGGAAAGGGGGTTGGAGCCAGATCGCTGGGATGGTCCCATGGATCCACGAAGCGGACGATGACGCGGCGGCGCTCGTCCAGACTGAGGCTCTGAAGCGCACACCGGAACTCGCCGGTTCCCAAGATCCCCTGGGCGACCACCACCCGCCCCTGGGACGTCTCCAGAAAGGCGACGTCCTGTCCCCCGAAATAATACTGGAGCTTTAGATCTTCCTCAACGCGCCGTTGAGCGGACGGTACACGCAGTCCGAGATGCTGGCAGACCCGCTTGACTTCTGCGAGAATGGCGGCGTTATCAAGATTCACAAGAGGTTGGCGCATGGGCGGTCTCTCTGTAGCCGGGCGGTCTTCGGAATCCCGTTTCTGGGGCACCCCCTCCGACACATTGCCGGAGTCCTGACTCTGAAAACTCTCGTCTCGGCTTGGCGACTGCTTTGGATCCTGGACCATCCGGCACACACCCTTCCCGAAGCTGACGGCAGGGGCAGTGTCGTTCCCCTGCCCCCGAAACCGCCAATTGGAGCTGCTCTCCGACCCGATGCCACTTCCGGATAGAACCATGCCATCGATCCTTCTCCTCGGTTAGTTTAGCAACCTTGCGCGCGTCCGGAAGAAAAATGGAGTCGGCCAATTAGGCGAAGATCTCCTTCACCACTCGGCCGTGAACGTCTGTCAGGCGGAAGTTGCGACCGGCATAGCGGAACGTCAAGCGCTCATGGTCCATGCCGAGCAGGTGAAGAATGGTGGCGTGCAGATCGTGCATGTGGACCGTGTCTTGCACGGCCTGGTGCCCGAAGTCATCCGTCGCACCAAACGCAAACCCCGGCTTTACCCCGCCGCCGGCCAGCCAGACGGTGAAGCCACTGGGGTTATGGTCTCTGCCCGTGCCGTTCTTTTCCGCATAGGGCGTCCGTCCAAACTCGCTGCCCCACCAGACCAATGTGTCTTCCAGCAGGCCGCGCCGTTTCAGGTCGGTCAGCAAGCCCGCGATCGGTTTATCTACCGCCTTGGCGTGGTCAGCGTGCTTGGGCAGGTTCGAGTGTTGATCCCAGGCCGGATTCGCGGAACTGTCGCCGTAGGTAACTTGCACGAAACGCACTCCGCTCTCACAGAGCCGGCGAGCCATCAGACACTGCCGGCCAAAGGTGTCGGTTGGGTTCTCGCCGATCCCATACAGCTGGTTCGTCTCGGCCGATTCTTTCGACAAATCCAAAACGTCCGGCGCGTTCCTCTGCATGCGCCAGGCGAGCTCAAAGGAGCTGGCGACGGCCTCCAGCTCGCTGTTGCCGGGAGTCCGCTTCAGTTGCTCGGCGTGCAGTTCGCGGAGCAGGTCGAAGCGATTTTGCTCCGCGTTCACCGGCATGGTCCCTGTCAGGTTGCGGATGGTCGCTTCCGAAGCCGGCCCGCCGGCCTTGCCCAGGGCGGTGCCTTGATAGACGGCTGGCAGGAACGCATTGCTGTAGTTTCGCGGACCACCGTTCCCCGCCGACGGGGCGATGGACACGAAG
>JBGQLF010001000.1:0-4703 GCA_041499985.1 Gemmataceae bacterium | reverse complement strand
GCTGCCCCGCAGCCTGGCGGTGATTCTCCAGCAAATGCAGAAAGGACGTTTCGAGCTCCATCTGGAACATGAGCGGCTCGAACCATCGGTCAATCGCCTGGTCTTCGGCTTATTGACCAGCGCCCTTTTTCTCGGTTCGGCCTTGTTGTGGAGCTTCCAGGCGCCGCCGCTTCTGGGTGGGGTCTCGGTTCTGGGAGCGCTCGGCTGCGGGATCAGCTTCGTCATGGGCTTGCGGTTGCTGTGGGCCATTCGGAAGTCTGGGCGCCTTGGGCGCCGCTCCTGATCCACGAGCGGATGGCGGCTACCCGCTCAACCAATTCTCCTATTGTCCCTCCTTCATCTTCTCATCCGGTTTCCGGTTGCCAGGGTAGGAAAAAACGCTATGCTACTTGCGCGACGTCATGACAAGACTTCCTCTGAGATTCACGCAGTGCGAGGCATCGGGGATGCGCTTCTGGATGGAATGCGGGGATTTTTTCCGCGAAACGCGACGGCATTTTCGTGCAACCGGGTCCCTGGTGCCCAGTAGCCGCTTCTTGGCGCGAGCACTCGTGACCGAATTACGGAAACTGCGCGGCCCCAGCCGGATCCTTGAAGTCGGACCTGGAACCGGATCGGTGACCGCTCAAATCTTGCGCTATTTGCGCCCCGAAGACCATCTGGACGCCGTCGAAATCAATGGGCATTTCGTGGACGTTTTGGGGGAGCGCTTCGAGTGCGAATGGAACTTCTGGCGCCATCGCAGCCAGGTTCGCTTGATCCACGCGGCTGTCGAGCAGCTACCGGGCGAGGGGACCTACGATTACATTATTTCCGGTCTGCCGCTCAACAATTTCCCGGTGGCCCTGGTGCGGCAGATTTTCCGCGTGTACAACCGCCTGCTGAAGCCAGGCGGAACCCTGAGCTATTACGAGTATGTGCTGATCCGCCAGCTCCAGTCGCCGTTCGTCAATCGACGCGAGCGCCGGCGGCTCTATTGTGTGGGGCGAATCGTAGGCGATTACATTCGCGCCTACCAGGTCCGGCGGGAGCAAGTCTTGATGAATGTACCGCCGGCCATCGTGCGTCATCTGCGCCTCAAACCAGTCCCCGTCGCGGAGACAGCGGGACGCCGCGACCGGCTCGTGGTGCCAGGCCGGAGACGCTAGGAGACAGTTTCGACTTACAGGCTGCCACACGCTTCACTTCTTGAGAGCACCTGTAGTTTTCCTTTCGCGATGTCATTTCTTGTTGGTCCAGGCATGAAGCGGAGCGTGACTTGATCGTCGTCCGCGCGCCTGCAACCTATCCCACTGGAACGGAGGACTGTGTTGATGGCTCTTCGCTTGTCGATAGCCGCTCTCACGGTGGCGGCATTGCTCTGGAGCGGGGGTTCCTCTGGGGTGCGCGCGGGCAAACCCCCGGAATTGCCGATCAAGCAGTTGATTATCTGTCAGTCCTCGGCTCCCCAGGAATCGACTGGCTGCGTACTCTTGGGACTGGGCATCCATGCCGATGCCGCTCTGAATGGTATGATTATGCTGGGGGCGCCGGAAGAAGGCGGTCCCGTTGAGCAGCTGCCCGTCTTACCTTTCGCGCTGGGAGCGGCGGAGGGCAGAAGTACGGAGTTCACTTGTCCCTACCTGAAGCACCTGGCGGCCCAATGCCCGACTTCCGAAATCGTGCTAGGGGACGTCGCGCACGGCGTTTTGGACAATCTGCATATCCTGGAGGAAGCCGGGAAGCTCTGTCTACAGGCCGAAGACTATCAACACGACGGCCGCTGGGAGCGGGCCTGCCAATGTTATGAAGCGGTTCATCAGCTCGTCCCGGGAAGTCGCTATGATCGACTGGCCCTGAATCGCTTGAGCGAGATCTATGCCGAAATGGCCCGGGAAGCGGACGCGGCCGTGGGAGAGGAACAGGAAATATTGCCACTGCCGCTGCTGCCTCTCCCAGCGCAGACTGCCCCACCGGGCCAGAAGGACAAAAAGCCGGACGCGTCCCCGCAAGAGGACGCGCCGGCCAGCCCGGATGGCGAGACGGTGCGCGGAGGCGCAGTCCCGCTCGTCGATCCCAAGGGCGTGCATCTCCTAGAAGTCCTCCAGGAGCTACTCCACACTCCGCCCGTGCGTCGGTGCACGTGCCACGCCGGTGCGGACGAAGCGACGGGCACAACCGCTCCGCCTGAGGACCCTAATATGACGAACCTCACACGCAATTGGTTTGAGGCCCTTCAAGGGGGAGCTTGTCTCGACCTGGATACGTCGAGCCCCACAGGCGTACGCGTTCGCTGCCAGCTCCAACTGGGCGGAATCGCGTGCAGGGTTGTTGCCGAACCGAGCAGCCCTTCCTGGGTGATCGTCTACCTGCTGTATCCATAAGGGTAATCAGGAATCGTGTCCCAGGGCGGACGATGTTTGGGCGAAATAGCACGAACCCGACGTGCCAGCGAGCGATGCCGTATCGCTCGCTGGCTCTTCGGGTTCGTGTTTTTGCCTGACATCGAACGTCCGGCTAGTCTTTGTGAAGGAACTTTTGTGCGCGCTTGCCCTTGATGTCGCCCGCATACAGATTGCCCTTGGAATCCACGGCGATGGCGTGGACCCAGTTCAGCTCGCCTGGCTTTTCAAGACCGTCGGCGCCCTTGGGGACGGTCCAGAGCTGCAAGAGCTTGCCTTGCGGATTGAACTTCATGAGGACCTGATCCTTCGGCGGGACACCCAGGTTACTTTCCTCTGGTCGCCACTGCATGGGTGATGAGCCGCACACCCAGATTTCGTCATTCTTGGTGATATACAACCCCCAGGGCACGATCAGGTTGTTCCAGACGTCCAGCAGTGTGCCGCTTTGGTCGAACACCTGGATGCGCACGTTATTGCGGTCCGCTACGTACAGCCGGCCCTTGGAGTCGAGGGCGATCGAGTGCGGGATGCTGAACTGGCCCGGCTTGGCGCCCAGTTCACCCCATTCCTTAACGTACCTGCCGTTCTTGTCGAAATGGACGACGCGAGCATTGCCGTAGCCGTCGGACACGAACACATCCCCCGCCGGCGTGATCGCCATGTCAGTCGGCTTGTCCAGATGGGTCTGGTCCCGTCCCGCCACCCCCTTGGTTCCGATCGTCAGCAGTGGCTTGCCCTCGGGCGTGAACTTCTGCACGGTGTGGTTACCGATATCCGTGGTCCACACATTGCCTTCGCGGTCGATGCGGATGTGGTGGGCGCTCTTGATATGTTCCTGACCCCAGGAGCGGATGAAATTGCCCTCGGCGTCATAGACCTGGATTGGTGTGTCGGTGCGGGTAAAGATGTAAACGCGGTCCTGGGCGTCGACGGTGATGCCCGGCATGTCGGACCATTTCATGGCGGCCGGCTTTTTTGGCCACTGTGGATCGACCACATAGGCGATAGCCGTATTGATACGGGGATACTTTGGGCTCTGGGCCTGAAGCGGCTCGCTGGTGAGCGCGGCCGCCAACACACCACTGGCCAGGATCAGCAAACCGAGAGGAAGCCGAGAGACGACAAGCAGGCGCAATCGCATGGCACACTCTCCTTTGGAGCAGAGGGACTTCACGACGCCTGCCTGCGTATTGTGACGGGTTCGTGGTCGAAAGCAAGCGGGGAGAAGAGTTTTGCTGCGAAGAGAGACGCGATGCGAGGACACGGCCGATGGCAACTCTGGTCGTCACCATCAACGCCAATGATTCAGAACAATATAGTCGTCCGCGAGCACCTGGCCGGAAGCGAGTAAGTTGCGGAGGGCCCGAACAACGCCCGCCGGTCTCAGGTCGCGCCTGGGGTCGTTATCCTCCCGGAGGACCAAGATCCCTGGATGATGGCCGCGCAACACCAGGGCAAGTTGGTGGAGCTCTTCAAAGTCCTTGTAGTTCTTGGTGAGCAAGACACGATCCGTTCGGATGGCATGAGTCAGATGGACCGCATCTTTACGGCCGGCTATGCCGGCTTCGTTTGGTAGCTGCACGTCATGGCCAGCCTGCCGCAGGACCCCCGTCAGGTGTCGCCACGCGCTATCGTCATCGAGGTAAAGCCTCATCGGTTCTTCTCGAGGCGTTCGCGTTCCTCGGGCGAAAAGAGGTGAAGTATGTTCTTCTCGATGCGATTGCGTTCTTCGGGAGTAAGGATTCTGGGCTTGCCGTTATAGTCGGGATCATTCATGCCGGTGGCTTCCACCAAAGCTTCTTCCGTAAGGCGGTCCCAGCGGACTTCTGGCGGATTGGACTCGATATACGCAACCGCCTCCAAGACAGCCTCCAGCGGCAGGCCGCTATCGGCGGCGACCTCTTCCGGCGTCATCTTCGGCTCTTCCTCGCTGACAACTTGGCCGTAGACCACATCGGCTCGAATGCGGGTATCTTTGATGAACAATTGCCGATAATTCGACCCCCGCCGCGGCTCCAGGTACTTGTAGGAATTCGGTGTTGCGCTCATATCGACCATTTTAGGGCGATTCGAGCTGCTCTGCAACTCGTACCGACGTTTCGCCGTTTCGCCGGTCTCCGTCCAGGCGATCACAAAGCTTGCAGTGCTTCTTGCTCCTCTTCATAGATCGGGACCAGCTGTGCCAGGCGGACGGTGTCGAAGATTTCGGCGAGCGTGGCATTCACCTGACAGAGCGCCAGCTTGCCGCCCTGTGCCCTTAATACGGCTTTGTCACATGGGGTGAACGTGCGTATAATGAGTTATGAAGACTACAAAGCG
>JBGQLF010000999.1:0-4703 GCA_041499985.1 Gemmataceae bacterium | reverse complement strand
GTTGCGCCAGTGCCAGCTGCACCCGGGTCTGAACCAGCATCAGGGCGGTGTGGACGTCGGTGCCGACTTCGAAGCTGATCGTCAACGTATATTGGCCGTTGTTCGTGCACGTGGAAGACATGTAAATCATGCCCTCGACGCCGTTGACTTGCGCCTCGATCGGCTGGGCAACGGTGTCGGCCACGGTCTGGGCGCTGGCCCCGGGGTAGCTGGTCGTTACCTGGATCGTGGGAGGCACGATCGGCGGGTACTGGGCAGTCGGCAGCGACTTATAGCAAATGACCCCGGCCAGAACGATGACGATGGACAAGACCCAAGCGAAGTTGGGCCGGTCTATAAAGAAACGAGACATGATGATCGTTCTCCGCGCTGAACGGCTTCGAAACCGGCGCCCTTCGACCTATCGGACCTATTTGGCAGTGGTAGTGGATTTCTTTTCGGCGCCCGGACCGGGGCCCGGGCGTGTCGCGCTGAGCAGCGTCAGCATGTCGACGAGCTTGGGCTCGACTTTAGCGCCCGGCCGCACCCGTAACAGGCCCTCCACGATTACTTGATCGGTTGGTGTGAGGACTTCCACCTGCCTCGTGACATCCTTGCCGTCCGCGCCGGGCTCGAGGACCGTCCGGAAGCGCAGGACTTCGCGCAGCTCATCGTGAACCTGGCCAACATCGACGGCGCGGTAGTCGACCTCGCTCTTGTCATTAACGACAAGGACATACCTCTGCCCCTGGTTGGTGCCGATAGCCCGGTCGGTCACGAGCAGCGCCTCGTGCGGGGCGGTCATGGGCACCCGGATTCGTCCGAACAAGCCGGCAACCAGGGTTCCCTCCGTGTTCGGGAAGACGGCCCGAACTCGGATGGAGCCGGTGTTGGGATCGAGCTGGTTGCTGACGAAATCGATGGCACCGCTGACCGGATACCCCTTGTCGGGGCCTAGCCCCAGCTGCACTGGGATCTCCGACGCGCGCGCTGACTTGACCATGCCCTCCTTGACCAGTCGTTGGTAGCGATCGACGGTGTTTTGGTCCACGTCGAAGTATGCCCAGGTCGGTTTCAGGGAAACGATGTTGGTAAGGGTCGTGACATCCTGGCTGACCAGGTTGCCGATGCCGACGAAGTGCTGGTTGATCCGGCCGCTGATGGGCGCGGTGACCTTGCACCAGTCGAAGTTCAGCTGCGCCATCTCCAGGGATGCCTGGGATTGCTTCACCGACGCGACCGACTCGTCGCGCGCGCCCTTGCGCTGTTCCATCTGTTGTTCGCTGATGGCTCCCTTGTCCTGTTTCTGGACGCTCAAACCGATGTCGTAGAACGCCTGGTTCTTGACCAGGGCAGCTTTGGCGACGTCCAGGTCCGCCTTGGCCTTGTCCAGGGAGGCCTTGTAAGGGCGATCATCGATTTCGAACAAGACCTGCCCTGCCTTGACTTCGTCACCGTCCTTGAAGTCAAGCTTCATCAGGTAGCCGGTGACGCGTGCTTTCACTTCTACGGAGTCCACCGCCTGGGTCCGGGCGGTGAAGATTTGGTAGTCGGTGACCTGCCTCGCAAGGGGCCGGGCGACCTCGACGATGGGGGGAGGGGTTTTCACGGGTTCGGGGTGCTTCTCGTCGCAGCCGACGGTGATAACAATTCCGGCCACCAGCAGCAGCCCGCCCAGCTTGAAACAGCTCTTCGGCAAACGCATGAGAATGCCCTTCTTCTGGCAACTCGAGATCAGAATCCCGCTTATCCTACGGCGCTGGCTTCCGCCTGTCATCAGAATTAACGAAGGTCTGTTGGTGTCTTAATGAAGCGGGTTGTGGTCTACGCCTTCAAGATCGGATCCTGGCCATTCCAAGAGACACTGGCCCAGCGCAGTCCCTGGGGGCCAAGGGCACTAAGGTACCTTGCCTCTTGCGGGATGGAAGAGTGGCGGCGGCTGGGTCTGAAACGCCTGTACTGCGGCCTCCTTGGTGTCGAGGATTTGGCAGATCTGGTGCAGGCGGATTAGCTGGAACACAGCGCGGACTGCTTTCGTGACCTCACAGAGCTTGAGGTCACCCCCGGCCGCCGACACGCTCTTCAGGCAGGACAGCAGGATGCCACAGCCACGGCTGTCCACGAACTGGACCTGACCCAGGGCCAGCACCACCCGGAGAGAGCCTTCCAGAACTGGCGTGAGGTCCCGGCGGAAATCGTCGGCGTTGCTCGCATCCAGATGCTCGTCGGTGACCGTCACCACGGTGACATCGCCGATTTGTTCGACCAACGGTTGCATATTGTTCTCCCAGTGCAGTATTCGAACCCGTTTCTTGATGAGGGGATCTCCAACCGCCCTTTTGGATGAGGCTGATATACTCCACGCGACCCAAGTTGACCTGAGCCCGACGCGCCAGCGAGGAACATTCCTCGCTGGCGCGTCGGGCTCAGGTCAAACCATGCCGCGCCGAGTCTAAGAAGCCCCGCCAGCGTTCCTCCACCTCGTTCCCACGCTCCGAGAGGGAGCCCGAATAGAAAAGCCCGGAAAGCGCTGCTTTCCGGGCGGAGGATACAACCCATTTGAGAGCCGAGGGCGAAATTACTTGCCGGTGACCTCTTTCGGCTTCTCCTCCTTGGCTTCCGGCTTGTCTTCCTTCTTGGCCGGCTCTTTGTTCTCACCGAGGCGCAGGCTGCCCAAGTCATAAGCCTGCCGGTTGACCGCGCGCGGCAGCCGCAAGCCCGTCAGCGTCACGAACCGTCGCAGGGGCACCACGGCAACACCCAGGCGATTCGCTTCGGTCTGCATCTCGCCGATCTTGGCCATGATATCCGACTTCCGCGCCACCCGCGGATCATTGGCCACGATCTGGAGCTGATTGCCGAAGTCCGGATCGCCGCCGCGGATCAAGTAAGTCGTTTGCAAGGTCATGCCCTTGCCCTTGATCGTCAGGTCCTTCAGATCCAGGTAGGCATCGACCACGACACCCTGGCCCTCCAGAATGCGGATCAGATCGGCCGTGCGGTCCTGGCCGTCGCCCGTAAAATCGATGAGGCCGGTAATCGCCACGTGTTCTTGCTGGTAGGGAGTCCAAATGGGGTTAAACACCAGGTCGTCCTTCATGATCGGATCCCGGTTGGGATCCACGACATCGGTGACGCGGGCTTCGCACAGGTGGTCGCCCATGACTTTCACGACCTCCAGCGTCCCCTTGCGCTGGCGATTGGATTTTCCGCCCGGCCCCACTCCGGAAATGCTGAACGTCAACTGCGGCTTGACGTTCTCGACCCGGCCCAGATTGAGGTAGGCCGTCTTACCCAAGAGGTCGAGTTGAACAATCTTGCCCTTGGGAGCGTCGTAGTCGATCACGCTCGTCTGGGGCAGCTGCTGGCTAATGCGCACAATCCGATTCTGTTGATCGATGATTTCCTGCTTCAGCTTGCCGTCGGACTTGACGTGCTCGTCCTTGAACTGATCCAGCTGCTTGGTCAGCTTCTCGTTCTTGTCCGAAAGATCAGCAATCTGATTGAGAGCATCCTGGTATTCCTTGGTCTTCTGCTGGGTGTAGTCCACGTTCAGTTTCTGAGCTTTGTCGAACTCCGCCTTCCACTTGCTCATGGCGTTCGTCAGGCCGTCCACGTTTTCCTGGTAGGTCCGGCGGGCGGCTTGCAAGTCGGCCTCGCTCTTGTTCAGGGCCAGCTGCGCGGCGCCGAGTTCCTGCTTCAGCCGGTCCACTTCGCCTTTATAGGTCCGGGCCGGCTTGTTCTGCGTGGCATCCCAGCCCAGTCCCAGGATTCGGGCGTCGTCGAGCTGCTGGGCCAGCTTCTCCATCTCCGCCTTGTCTTTTTCGCCCTGGCCCAGGGTGCCGGACTCGCCGCGGAGTACTCCTAGGTCACTGAGGTCTTCTTTGGACGAATGCCCGGCATACGCTTTCAACAGCAGCGCCTGATACTTGTACCACTTCCCGAGGTCCTTGGCCTTCTTCTCCCCGTCCTCGGCCTTTTTCCGCGCGTCGTCGAGCTTCCCGGCTTCGGCGTAGCCGGTGTAGGTCGTCACGCCTAGAATCAGGGCGAGCAGCACGAAGCAGATCAAACCGATGACGAGCCCTTGTTTGGAGTCGCTACCTTTGGCGGCTTTTGGCGGCATAGTACAAACCTCACGATCGGGCAAGGACGGGAAGCGCACGAGGAATCGCGGCCACAATGACAGGACAGGCAGAACCGTTCCGATCCGCTGCAGATCCTCGAGCGAGTGTAATAGTTAAAGTGTAAAGGTTATGGTAACGTTGTCAATCAAATTGACTTTGCCAGATGGGAACGGATGTCCCAACGGCTCGAAAGTGCGGTCCGTAGTGGCGGCGTTCGTTTGGGCGCGCCGGGAGCGTCTGCTCCCAGCTCTCCTGGGAATTTAGGCGAAGCTCAGGAAATCGTCTTGACAGCGCAGAATGACCGGTCTAAGATTCGTTTTAGACATAGTGCTGATGTCCTCCCGCTGCGAGCGATCACGTCCTGTTCCCCCTAAACAAAAGTCCTTTGCTCGTCTGTTCTGGTGATGAGGAATAGGTCAAACGGGCTCTCGCGAATGAGTTGGTGATCCTGCGGCATTCCGACATGATCGGGAGGGAAGCCGAAACGGCTCCGCTTGTGCTGGTTGGTTCCCAAGGCGGGGACTGCCCTTTCCCTGGCAAGCGTGGCTCGGCCAGAGGGCGAGCACCACGAACGTAACCCATATATCTATCTATCCGTCT
>JBGQLF010000998.1:0-4704 GCA_041499985.1 Gemmataceae bacterium | reverse complement strand
CGGAGAGGCCGAACAGCGGCGGCGGGCGGAAAGCTCAGCGGCCGAGTCGGCCGCGGTCTTGAAGTTCTTCCGCGATCGCGTTCTGGTAGCCGCACGACCCAAGAGTGAACCGGAAGGCCTGGGCAAAGACGCGACGATCCGAGCGGCGCTGAACCAGGCCGAACCGGAAATCGCCAAGGCGTTCGCCAAGCAGCCGCTTGCCGAAGCATCGATCCGCGACACCATGGCCCTGAGTTATTATCACTTGGGAGATCTAAAATAGGCATTGTCGCAGCAAGAGCGCGCTCTGGCACTCTTTCGCCAGGAGCTGGGACCGGAGCACGCCCTAACTTTGGGGGCCATGAACAACCGTGCAACGATGCTCATTGCCCTCAGCCAGAGTGAGGAGGCGCTCGCCCAGTTCGAGGAGGTGGCGCGGCTCAAACGGCGCGTCCTGGGCCCGGAGGACCCCAGCACCTTGGCTTCGATCAACAACCAGGCGAATGTTTTGTGGTCCCTCGGGCGCTTGCCGGAGGCGCGAAAACTCTATGAAGAAATCCTCCCCCTCCAGCGCCGCCTCCAGGGATTGAACGATCCCTTGACGCTTCGAATCGCGACCAACCTGGCGAATGTCGTGGCGGACCAGGGAGACCTGGACGAGGCGCGCACGCGGTTTGAGGAAGTGCTTGATCTCCAACGCCGTTCTCTCCCTCCGGAACATCCTCTCCTCCTGCTAACGATGAACAACCTCGCCTGCATGCTGCGAGAGCTAGGCCGCCTGGACCAGGCCGAACAGCTCTTTGAAGAGGTGCTCCAAACCCGGCGCCGCCTCCTCGACCTGACCCACCCCGACGTGCTGATGTCGATGCACCAGCTTGCCCTTCTGCGGCGCAAGCAGGGGCGATGGGAAGAGGCGCGTGCGCTCTTCGAAGAGACGTTGAGGCTCAGGCGCCGCGCCCTGCCGGCGGGTCATCCAGAAACCGTGCGGACGATGCACCACCTCGCCTGGTTGCTCGCCACGGCCCCCGAGACCAAGGTCCGCGACCCGCAACGTGCCCTGGAGCTGGCGAAGGAGATGGTCGAGCACGCACCCGGGGCTGGCAGCAATTGGACCACGTTGGGTGTGGCCTATTATCGCGCGGGCGATTGGAAGAATGCGATGGCCGCGCTCGAGAAGTACGATTCGCAGACGACCGAGCCCTTCGTCAGCCTGAACGACCTCTTCCTTGCCATGTG
Source organism: Gemmataceae bacterium (assembly GCA_041499985.1). Lineage (GTDB taxonomy): Bacteria > Planctomycetota > Planctomycetia > Gemmatales > Gemmataceae > JBGQLF01. Next base: position 3,489 of record JBGQLF010000998.1, on the reverse strand, counting down.
CCACTGGCAGCTGGGAGAGAAAGAAAAGGCCCAGCAGTGGTACGGCAAGGCCGCGGGGCGGATGGAGAAGAATCAGCCGACCGATCAAGTATTGCTCCTGGCTCGGGCCGAGGCGGCCCAGTTGCTTGGCATCCCGTCTCCCGAGGCGCCGGTCAAGAAAGACGGCAAGTAAACCGCGAAGGCCCCGCACCCGCTCTCCCAGCCGCCCTCGCGCATGTCGTACCTGTTCGCCGCATCTCCCTCAACCGCTGAATCGGCTACTGTTTACGTCGCGCGCCTATCCGACCCCGGGAGCAAGGGAAGAGGGGGGCGGTCGAGGACGGGCAGTTCGCGAAAAAAAATCGAAAATCCGTTGGGGAACTCGGCTCGCGTTTTCGCACTGAAGTACGAGGAGAAGGTTGTGACAGGACTTTCTCCACGTACCCCAAAGCAGTTTCGTCACGACAAGCGGCTGCGCTGTGCAGCCAAGGAGTTTCCCATGCGTCGGTTCACGAAGTTGTTCCGCAAGGCTTCCGTCGCTCGCCCCGCTTCCCTTCGCCGTCCCCGGTCACCGGGGCTGAGCGTCGAGGCGCTCGAAAACCGCCAGTTACTCTCCTTCACCCCCATCGGCAGCACCCTCAAGGTAACCGGGGATGACAATGGCCAGGCGACCAATGACCACTTCGAGATTCGTGCGCTCAGTGCCGATACCTTCGAAGTGGATCAAACGGCCAACGGCCTCACCATCAGCACGCAGGCCAGCGTGAATTCCTTCACGGCCATCGTGGTGGATGGCAAGCTGGGCAACGACACCGTGGTGGTCCGAGGCCTTCCGGCCGGCGTCCTCGTGAGAACATTTAACACGGAGACGGTCCTCATCGGTGACAACGGCAGCCTGGTCGGCGTCAAGGGGCGCGTGGACGTCCGGGGTGCCAGCGATCTGACGCTGGACGACTCGGCGGACACTCTCGACCGCGCGGTGTCCGTGACGGCAACCGGCGTGGACATTCGCACACGAATTAGGTTCCCCCTGCCGCTGCCGTCCAGCGGGCTGCTGACGGATGTCACAGCGACGCCACTCACCACGCCCCTGGTGCTGTCCTCGCAGTTCAGCTTTGAAGCGGCCAGCCTCAAGTCCTTAACGGTAAAAACGGGAAGCGGGGCCGACCTCTTCACGGTGAGCGGCACGCCGGACCATGGCGCTACCCTCAGGGGCGGCCCCAGTGCCGATACGTTCAATGTGATCGCCACCCAGGGCCCACTCAGCATCGTGGGCGAGGGCGGCGCGAATACCATCAACGTCTGTCCGGTCGATCCGATCGTTCCCTTGCAGACGCCGACCGGCCAGAACCTGGATACGATCAAGGGGGCCGTGACCGTCAACGGAGATGGCGCCGACAGCCTGACCATCAACGACCAAAATAACCCGTTGAACGCCGACCGGATTGACACCCTCCAGGCCGGCCAGGTGCTTCGCAAGAGCGTGGAGGCAGTGACGTTCCACCTGGCCACGATCAACTACAGTGGCATCAACCAGCTGACGTTCAACGGGAGCAACTCTGCTACCTCGGAGATTACCATCTTGAGCACGACCGCGGGCACGCTCACGCAGGTCTTCGCGGGCAACGCCACAACCACCTTTATCGTCGGCCCGACGCTGGACGGCCTCCGGGGGCCAGTCTTCCCACTCTTCGTGCACGGCAATGCCGCGGGGTCGCAGAGCCTGATCGTGGACGATTTCGCCAGCACCCTTGGCCACATCTACACGGTGACGAACGATCTCGTGGAACGGTCCGGCAGGCAGATCCACTACGACGGCATCGAGCAACTGACGGTCGAAGCCGGCAGCGGCACCAACACCATCAATGTGGACAGCACCGCGACCGACACCACCATCGACGGCGGTGACGGCGACAATCCCATGATTAACCTCGGCGGCCTCTTCGCCCCCCTCGCGCTGGGCGGCGACCTGACGATCAGCCGCGATCATAAAGATTCCCTCGATTCTGGTGTTCCCCCTGATGGGGTACTGACCCTTCATGACGAGGCCCGCAGCGCCGGCAGGCACTACATCCTCAGCGCCGACGAGGTGCAGTTCGGTGATACGACGCACAAGATCATCACTCGCGGCCTAGCGCAGTTGATTCTCAACGGCGGCCGGGGCAACGACCAGTTTGACGTCTCCAGCACCGGCACGCCGGTGGAGATCAACGCCGGCACCGGCGCCGACCAGATCCTCGTGAGTTCGGATTTCCAGAATCTGGACCGGATTGCCGGGAACCTGCGCGTCAACGGCGGCGGCGACCCGGGCGATGAGCTGGTGATCAACGACCAGAAGAACCCGCACCCGGGTCCGTTCCTGAACCGGAACTCGGACAGCTTCACCGTCACGGCGGGTGTCGCGACGCTGACACGCTCATCCTCCCGCCTCTTCCCGGCGCCGGTGCACTTGGAGACTTCCATCTCCTACACGGGCATCGGCGACGTGCTCTTCAACGCGGATGCCGGCAATCCGACCATTACCGTGTCGGCCACGCTGGCGCGGTTGGGCATCAACGCGGGCAATGGCACCGGTGCGATCACGGTCGGCAACAGCGCCGGCAACCTCGACGACATCAAGGCGTCGGTGACCATCAATGGAGGGGTCGGCAGCCACAGCCTGGTCCTCAACGATGCCGGGCAATTCATCCTAAGCGCGCAGTCATACACCGTGACGGCGAGCTCGGTGGTACGGGGAGACGGCGTGCGCGTCAATTTCTCCAACATGCACACGGTGAGCGTGAACGCCGGGGTCGGTTCGGATGAGGTGATCACGGGCGATCAAAGCGGCGTGGTCTTCGACATCTTCGACACCAATGCGGTTCGCGTCAGCGGCGTCAGTTTCTTTGGCGTGGAGAACCTCAAAGGCGGCGCCGGCAGCGACACCTTCCGCTCCTCCGATGGCAAGAGCATCAGCGGCGCCATCGCCGGCCAGGGTGGCACGGATACCCTGGATTACAGCGCCTTCAGTAGCCTGCACCCGGTCACAGTGGATTTGCTAGCGCATACGGCCACGGGCGTGGGCCGTCCGATTAGCGGCATCGAAAACGTAATCGGCGGCGCCGGCGACGATTTCCTCCAGGGCGATGCCAATGACAACATCCTGATTGGCGGCCCCGGTAATGACGTCCTCAACGGCGGCGGCGGCAACGACATCTTGGTGGGCGGCGATGGCAACGACACGCTGACCGCGGGTCTCGGCAAGTCGATCCTGATCGGCGGTAATGGGACCGACCTGCTCAACGGTGGCCCGGGCGAGAACATCCTGATCGGCGGCACGACGAGGTTCGATGCCAACCTGCCCCTCCTGGAGGCCGTCCTGGCCGAGTGGACCAAGCCGGGCGTGTCCTTCAGCGACCGGATCGCTGCTCTCCGCAGCGGTGTCGGGCCCTTCGGAGTGAAGCTGGCCATCGGTGGCGCGGACGCGACCGTGTTCGATGACCATGCGGCCGACACGTTCGTTGTCAACGG
>JBGQLF010000997.1:0-4709 GCA_041499985.1 Gemmataceae bacterium | reverse complement strand
CTTTAAAAAAAATACGCCCCTGTATTATTTATTGTGGGGGGGAATTCCGGGCCCGCGTGGCGGGGGGGCACTTTATTGCCCGCCCCACTTTCTCCAATTGGCGGTTTCTATTTAGGAGGCCAGATCGCAGAGGACCAGTAATTCGTCCCGGGTAAGTAGGCTTGCGAACTGACAGCCGATCAACCAGTCCCCGCTAGCGTCCGCTTGGGCGCGAATAACTACCGCCAGGAGTGTGCGACAGAGTTGATGGGGAGGGTTGTCCAGTTCCAGGGCCAGAAGGGTTCCCGGCTCCAGCGGCTGGCTCAGGAGGAAGCCGATGCCGCACTCCGACAGGTTGCGGATGATAGCTTGCCAGACTTTCCGTTCCAGCCCCACGATCATCTGGCAAGAAGTTTGCTGGTCGGGAAGATAACGAACTGCAATGCGACGCTCTCGGACCTGGAGTCGGGCGGCCAATTCGACTTCGAGCGTCAAACTCTGCTCGGACATGATAAGGTCTCCCCTACCCACTTCCCGCCGGCCCTGTAAGCTTAGCTCTGAACTGGTCGAGCGTCATCTGGATTTTGTATGCGAAGCCAGGCGGAATATCACCAACCACGAAAGACACGGAAAACACAAAAAAAACCATTTGCCAGGAGCAAGCTGGAGAAAGACAGATAGAATTGCCACCAACAACACCCTGGTTTTGAATGCTTTCGTGTTGTTCGTGTCTTTCGTGGTGAACCACACTGACTAATCGGCGTCGCTTGCTTTCGCGGCCGGCCTGATTTCCAGGTGCCCATCCTTCAGGCTGACCAGGATCCGTTCGGCAAACACTTCCGCGTGCTGCACGTCTTCATGACATTGCAGCCAGACCCGGCCTTCGAGCACCACGCAGTCGTCTGCTTCCGTTCGCAGCAAGCGATCGGCGGTGCCGTGGAAGAGTAAGCTCTGAAGCTGGATCTGCTTGTCGCAGGTGCCCAATTGGAGCTGGCCGCCGAGCGTTTCCAGCATCATTTCCTTGCAAACCAGGCGGGTATCGGAACCGTTCTGCACGGCCAGCTGCGTCTGCCCTTCCTGGACCACCACGCCCACGACCCAGGACAGAGAGATCGGCTTGGCCGATTCGTGAACGACGCACGGCATGTTGGGAGCAACGGACACGGCGCCCAGGACGGTGGGGATCGGAGAGGGCGGCGCGGGTTCCGCGACCACACGCACCATACCGGGACCGGCCAGCACACACGTTGGGCCAGTGGAGACCGCCTCCTGCTCCCGCAAGCGCCGTAGCGCTGACAGCAATTCCGCGACCTGTTCATGGACCTCGGGGGTCTGGGTCACCGCCAGTCCCTGCCCGATGGGGAAATAGTCGATCTTACCTGGCCCGCCCAACACACTCCAGGTATGCGGGCAGATCGAGGTAATCACGTGGATGATCGGATCGCCCGGGAATTCCTCTCTTGCCGAGGCAGGCACGCGGCCAAATCGGTCCGTGGGCTGGACCAGGCCGGCCACCGTGTAGAGTTTCGTCACCAGTTTACCCGGAGCGTGCGACGGCGTGGTGATCTGGAGCACATCGTCCTTGATGACATAGGTCAAGTGCATCTGCTGAAGCAGCAGGTCCATCCCCTTCTTCAGGGAGAGGTTTTTCAGGCCCAGTGTGACCGGCCGGTCGAGGCTGATGCCCGCTTCCTCCAGGGCCAGCTCATCCGCGACGATGTTGACGCCGCTCATCGAACGCAGATCCTCGAAGACCTGCCGCAGGGGTGTGTTGGTGAAGTGGAAGGAGCAGGTTGCGTCGAGGCACTGTTCGATCGGCCCTTCGTTGTTTGGGCGCGGCTGCACGACGAGGGCGGTCGTTGGCTTGGCACTGCTGTTCGCCTGGCAGCAGGCAGTGACCGAGATGGACAAAGGACAGGCCGAGCTGTTTGGGCAAGTGGTCTGCGCGGGGTGGGCTTCGCTGCAACAAGGGGAGACGACTGCCGCCGGCTTGTCGCAGCAGCAAGCGGGTGCTGGGACGGCTTTGGAGTTGCTTTGCGGACCGTCTTCGGCGCGGGCCACCGTCAGGCCCAGCGCCAACATCAGGCCCAAGACAACCGGCCGCCAACGTGTTTGCATCATGCGTATTGCCTCCGCATTCCGAGGAGATTGGGAAACGCGGCGAGACCATAGCAAAGGGGGGCGAGCGTGTCAGCGCCAACTGCCCCCAGCTCCGATACCCTTCAGAAGGCCTTCCGTGGTTCCGTGGTATAGTAACACCAGCGCCGCCAGCTCCGGTGGCGTTCCTCGGACCGGAGGTCTTCCTCATGGCCAGTCGTGTCACTCTTCCACCCGCGATTGAATACCCCGATTCGGATGGCCGTCCCATGGCTGAAACACCCCATCACCGCCAGGTCATGACCGACACCATCGAAGCGCTCGAACGCTGGTACGCCGACGATTCGCACGTGTGCGTGTCGGGCAACATGCTGATGTACTACGAGCGCGGCAACCCCCGGCGGCACGTGTCGCCCGACGTGTTCGTCACCAAGGACATCGACAAGAACCCAACCCCCGCGCGCCGCCTCTACCTGGTCTGGGAAGAGGGCAAGGGGCCGGACGTGGTCATGGAGATCACGTCGAAGTCCACGCGGAGGGAAGATCTGAAGACGAAGTTTGCGCTCTATCAGGACATCCTGCGGGTGACCGAGTATTTCCTCTACGATCCGTACGGCGAGTATCTGCGGCCACGGTTGCAAGGCTACCGGTTGCACAGGTGCCGTTACGTGCCGATCAAGCCAGTCAAGGGGCGGCTGCCGAGCAAGATCCTCGGCCTGCATCTGGAGGCGGTGAACGGGCAGTTGCGGTTCTATGATCCAACAACGGAGGCATGGTTGCCCACGCCGGCAGAGCGGATCGAAACGGCCGAGTCGGAGCGGGCACGCGCCGAGCTGGAGCGGGTGCAGGCCGAAGCCGAGCGGTGGCGCGAGGCGGCCGCGCGGCAGCAGGCCGAGGCAGAACTGGCGCGGTTGCGCCTCGAACTGGAAACGCTGCGCCGGCGGTCGCCGGAAGCGTAGATTCGTGGCCAGAAGAAGGAGACAGGAACAGTTAGCGATCTACTTTTGCAAGAACGGTCTGTCCCCCTTTGTCTCTCCGCTACTTAGCCTCATTGATAACGGCAGCCTTATTGGGTACGATCTGGGAGATGAAGATCCATGAGATCCTTTGGCCCGAAGACAGGGTAGAACACATTGCACGGCACGGGGTGACGCCAGAAGAAGTGGAAGAGGTCTGCTTCGGCCGATCGCTCGTCCGGCGTGCCCCATCGGAAGGAAAGAACCCGGTTTACTACGTCCTCGGCCAAACGGCAGCGGGACGGTACCTATTCGGTGTCATTATCCGGTTACCAGACGGCAGAGGTTATCCGGTCACGGCGCGGCCGATGACCGCCAAGGAAAAACGCCGCTACCGGCGAGGGAAGAAACGATGAGCACTCGCAAGATCCCCCAAACCGATTCGATTGAAGAATTGGCCCAGTTCTGGGACACGCACGACCTGACCGATTTCGAGGATCAACTCGAAGAGGTCCCCGCACCCGTTTTCGAGCGGCAAAGTATGGTGCACATCCCCTTACCCGCCAAAGACGTGGAAGCGGTCAAGAAACTGGCAAAGTCGCAAGGACTCCGTTACACCGATCTGCTCCGTGAATGGATTTTGGAGAAAGTGCGCGCCTCCTGAGATCTGGGCGCCTGGCGTGGACGGTTCCCGTTTTTCTTTTCCTATCCCGAGGGGAAGTCCTTGAGCAATGCTTCCAAGTCGCCATAATCGTATGGCGGACGCTTGCGGAATGCCAGCACATCGACGATGGCATCGGCTTCGGTGATGGCGTAGAGAATCCGCCAACGATCCAGCCGAAGCCGACGCACTTCCGCTTGAAGACCAGGAACCGTAAGGGCCTTGCTCTTCGGCGGGCGCGGGTTCTCCGCCAGAGCTGCCACGGCCTTACGCACTCGTTGCCGAACCTGGCCTGGAAGGCCCTTGATCTCTTTCCAGGCAGCCGGTGTGACGAACAGTTGGTAGCGGCTCACGTAAGCTCACCCTCGACGGACTCCCAGGCCAACCACCCTGCGCGGGTTCGGTTGCCCTTGGCGGCTTTCAGGTCCGCGAAGGCTTGCCGCGCGATCTGAACGTCCTCCAGGGTTTCCAGCCATTCGATGAGGCTTTCCCAATCCTCGGCACTCAAGATCGCAAAACGCTTCCCTTTCTTGGTCACAAACTGCACCGATTGCAGCGCTTCGAGTCCGCTCATCGAGATACCTCCAGGACAACTCACGGGTTCGGAGTTCTGGATCATTGTACACGGAGGGAAAGAGAAAGGGTTGGGAGTCGAACCGATAAAGGGAACCGACAAAAGGTGGTCAGGAGATGGCGGCTTGTCAAGCCAAGGTAGGGCACGGCGGAGGAGGACGTGGGCCGCTCCCGCCGCCAGTATCCGCATCGGTTCGCCGCGTAGGTCCCCTTCCGGTCAAGGCTTCTCCGGCAGCGGCGTGGCGTCCCAGATCTTCACCGTGCCGTCCGGCCCCTGGCCGGCCAGGCGGTGGCCGTCCGGGCTGAAGACCACGCCGGGGCCACTGCCCTTCTTGAGAGAGAGGAGTTCCTGGCCGGTCTGCGCATCCCACACCTGTCCTAGACCGTTTCAAGGGCAGTTCTCCCGGGGATGCCGTACCTCTTTGCCGACAACGCGAACGAGG
>JBGQLF010000996.1:0-4712 GCA_041499985.1 Gemmataceae bacterium | reverse complement strand
TGGCTGTGGCTGGAATGGGTTTTTGCCATCCCGGGGTACAAGGCGGCCTTTGCAAAACTCGCGCGCCCCTTCCGCTCCCTGCTGCTCCACGCCCTTGCTCCCGCTGCTTGAGTCACCGAAATGGTCAGAAGTCGAACTCAGTAACAGTGACGGGCGCAGACGAGGGCTATTGGCTGTTGGGATCGCCTTCGGGTTTTTCGCATTTGCTTGGACCGCCAACGCGGACGACTTCATCTACTACAGTGACATCGGTTTGGCCAGTCCTAACCGATCAATTAACCACATCAAGAGAGCCAACTTGGATGGCACGGGGGTCCAGATGATTCTTACCCGTATGGCAATCAACGGTTTTGGAGGGATCGACTTCGACGTGGCCAACGGACAGTTTTACAGCGGCGACCCCAATTTCATTTTCCGCGCCAACCTGGACGGGAGTGGGCGGACAAATCTCACGCCGACCCTCGGCAGTCTGGGTACCGGAGATCTCGAATTAGATCTCCTTCATGGCAAGATCTACTGGACGCAAGCAGGAGCAGGAACTGGTGTCTTCCGCGCCAACCTCAACGGCAGCAATGCACAGTCGATCATAGCGAATACCGGGGGATCAACCGAAGGACTTGCAGTGGATCCGCTGGGCGGCAAGATTTACTTTGCAGTCGCTGCCGGAGGAACCGGCAGCAATGGCAGCAGCATTGGCGTCGCGAATCTGGACGGCTCTGGTCAAGCCGTGTTCAAGACGCTGGCTAACCAAGCGAACCCCTTTGACGTGGAGATCGACGTGGCAGGCGGGAAGCTCTATTGGAATACGGGCGGTCCTCTCCCGCAAATCCAGAGGGCTAATCTGGATGGCACGGGCGGGATCGAGACCATTTTTTCAGCTTTTGGCGATGGGATCCACTTAGACGCCACAGATCATAAACTGTACTTCAGTCGCAATGTCGCACAGGAAATGGACCGGATTAATCCGGATGGGACCGGGTTTAACATTGTCTCGAATGACCCCGATGGATTCAACTACATCGCCGTGCTCCATACTCCCTCCACCGCCGTCCCGGAGCCTGGCACTCTCACCCTGCTCGGCATCGGCACTCTCGGCCTGCTCGGCTACATCTGGAACCGCGCGACAAAAGAGAGCCAGTTTCGAGCGTGAGGACGGAGCCACTCGACATGTCAACGGATCAGACCTTGGCACCGGCGCGCACGCCGAACGGTCTCCACGCGCGGTCGTTTTTGCGTGGAGCAACATTGAGATCCAGGATGTGGCGTGAAGTCGGGCGCACGGCGGCTGCGGGTGGCCAGCGAGTTCCCAGAGAGCTTGTGTCGTCGGTTGGGCCACCGCCCAATTGGTCGTTCAGACTCAGGTGCTGTCGCCACAGGATGACCAGTGTGCACAGTCGAGGCCCGTCAGTGAGCCGCTGGCAGAATTGGATCAGAGCCTGGGACAGTGGTGAGGCCTCAACGACCCATTCGGCAGCTCAAGCAGTCGAGTGCGCAGCACTCTCGTGTTCAAGGGTGAGCTGGACCTCCCAGGTAGGACGACCTTTGCATCCGGGTCTCTCTCGCTTGCGTGGCTGCATGACCGGTACGAGTACGCGACTTCACGCGCTAAGGCGGATGGCAATTTTAAGGCTGAAAAGGACACTTCTCGCTCAAGCTACACCACCGTCAAGGGCCTTGTGCCGCACAAATGCCTCGCTGGTAGGGCCTTTGGGCGTGTGCCTGCCATCTGCTAGCCGGCCTGGCCCAAATCGCTCGAAGAAAGCGACGCTAACACACTACGGTTCAACCACTTGTGTCAATGTCGTGGTGTAGCATGAGAGCGGAGTGTCCTGAAAATGCTGCATTTCTCCTTGTGTAAGATCGCGCAGAGTGAACCATCGCGTGGTGGAGCAGGCACCTGGCGACGGCAGGTCCAGTCAAAGGCCGCTCCTCGGCACCGACGGGTTCGTGTTCAACACGAATCGACGTGGATTCGAAACGGGGAGCAATGGCCAGGAAGAACATGCCGGCCTCGCGCGACTCGATGGCGTGATGGACCAGCTTCACAAGCGCGGCACCACGGCCGTCCAGTCAGCTCTTCGATCCAAACGAGGAACAACACGAAGCGCCGGACGGCACGGACCGATCAAGCGCATAATATGGCCCAGCGGCCCGGCGGGCAAGGACGGCGGCGAGACGCGTGAGTGCCTCAGAGGAGCTCCTGAGTTGTCAGGCGTCGGTGGAAGAAGAACCGCTCACCTGAATCGAGCGCGTCGTCAACGGGGAAGTAGACAAGGAAGGAAACAGTTTGAGAAAGGCGCGGCCAAGGAAACGAGGAAGGACACGCCCGCAGCGCCACCTTCCGCCTGGCTCTCTGCAAACGCTCACAACTGGCTCTGTTTTCCCGCTCGGTCCCAGTGCGGTTTCAGAGTGCTTTGACGTAGAGGCGTTGGATTCCTTGCGGCTTTTTGAGGGCTGTGGCTTTGTCTTGGCCGATTTCGCCTTGGCCGTCCCCCGAGCTACTTTGAGTTTCGGCAAGGCCCGTTGCCACCACTGATCCATTGCCAACACCAGGAATCGTACCAGCGTCCGACGACGACGCCACTTGTAGCGCACTTTTTCCCAGTAACGCAGCTTGCGATTGCAGCGCTCCACATGGTTGTTGGTCCGCACCTTCTTCGACGCCGGATTACGCAAGAAGGCGATCATCTTGGCGAACTTCTCCTGGGTCAACATGGTCTGCAGTACCGACTTCAACTCAGGCACCGCCAGATAGGTTGCGTGCTTTTGCAAACGCCGCCATCGTCCCTTGGCTTGTTCCTCGGTCTGCTCGGCCGCGAACAACCGCTGCATAGCATCCGCGAAATTCCGTAGCGGACGCAGTTCTGGCAGATACTCCAGCATCGTCGCCAAATCCGTCTGCTCCTGCTCCGTCAGGCCTTTCGGGCGTTTGACGATCAAGTAGCGACGCTTGAAGATGAATTTCGCCTTCTCCTTTTGTTTCTTGTGCTGCTTCTGACCTTGGCGTTTCTGGGCCTTGGTCGGCCGGCCGCGACGACGCTTGCGGCCGCGGTTGCCACGCCGCTGCAGGGTACGGCGCAAACGCAACACGGCCTTCAAGATTTTCTTGTTCACGTCCTGCAGCACGTGAAACACGCACAATTGATGCTCCGCGTCGGGCCACAAGGCCTTCAGCAAGTTCGGATAAAGGGACGAACCATCCGTGATCACCACCTCCGCTTCCAGCCCATGATGCTTGAGATTCTTGAGAAAACGCCCCATGTGGTCTTGATCGTTCTTGTCCACCAACGCGAAGGCCACCGGGATGTCACGGATCGGATCGGTAGCTAATAACAGCGTGTAACGGCCCAAGTGCAACTCGTCGATGCACAGTGTCCCGGAGAAACATTGCAAGACTTTGGCGCGATGTGCCGCCATGTCCAACTGAGCCGCCGCGTCCCGCAAACAGTCGTAGACGAAGCCGGTGGACAGGTCGAGCAGAAAGTCGCGTTCCAAGCTGTGCCGGGTGGCCTCGACATTCATGCCGTCATCGAGAATGCGATCCAAAACCGCTTCGCGAACTTTGTTGTCGTACTTGCAGCGCGGCAAGATGCCTTCCGGGCTGGTGCGAAAGGTCGAGCAACACCCGCAGCGCGCTTGGTATTCGCCGACGGTGATCTCCAGGAAAACGATCTTGCGATACTCGATGGTGCGAACGCGTCGAGCGTGGGTTCGCACTCGTCTGGCCTTCTTCCCGCAATGTGGGCACGGGGCCTTCTTGGGAGCACAGAAAACGGGTATATCAACAACCGTGGGTGCATTGGCATCCATGCCTGCGTTCTCCTGGGAAAAAGTGGCCTTAACCTTTTCCTAGGGACGCAGGCCCTATTCCTCAACCCCGCCTGGAGTTACGCATTGGCGTTGAGCGAGAAGTGTCGAAAATTTTGCTCGATGCCGCGCGCGCCGTACGCACCTATGTGGAGCGGGCCGGCCTCGGCGAGGACCGGGAGGGGCCGCTGTTCCGGCCTTTCAACCCGGACGGGCTTGTGCTGGAGCGGCGGCACCTGGACCGCAAGGTGCCCTGGCGGATGGTGAAGAAATACTGCCGGGCGGCGGGATCGACCCCGACCGCCTCGGGCAGCGCGGTATCGGTATCCATTCGCTGCGCAAAACCGCCATCAACGACGCCATCCGCAACGGGGCAGCGATGCACGAGGTGCGGGAATTTGCCGGGCACAGCGATATCCGGACGACGGAACTGTATTTCGTGCGCAAAGAGGAAGACGGCGAAGTGGTGGCGCGGCGGATACAGATTCGCGTCACCGGGAGAAAAGACAATTGAACGACGTGCTCCTTCAACAGAGCAGCATCTTCTCCAAATGCGTTTGATCTGCCCGTGGATACGTGCCAACTGGTCGAAGTACTGCTGCGTTGTAGCTCCTGTTCATGTAAACTCGATCGGGCACAAGCAAGGCGACACCACGACGAGGAACGGCGATGGTGCGACGCTGGGGACTGGGACCAGTTTTCGCGTTCGAGTGGTTCCGCGCCACGTGCCGTTGGCAGATGTACGCGCTACGATCCCTGTTCGTGGCCTTGCTCTTGATCGCGTTGGGCTTCGTGTGGCGTTCGGAAGTCGCAAGCCAGCGCTCTCCGACGATGCAGACGCTGGCCAATGCCGGGGAATACTTCTTCTATGCCCTGGTCGGCACTCAGCTGGCGTTGACCCTTCT
>JBGQLF010000995.1:0-4714 GCA_041499985.1 Gemmataceae bacterium | reverse complement strand
CGAGCGGAGAGGCCTGATGTGTTGCTTCGGCTGTGATGGCGCGTTCACCCGACCTGGCGACCCGGCCCGATGATTCACCGACGAAAGGTATCCGAGGCATAGTCGTTACCTTTCTCCCCCGTTTCCCAGGCTTCGTCCGGCGCAAAGATGCCTTTTCTTGTCCCGCTGTTCAGGACTGACTGGGCCGCGCTTTCCCAATGGCGGCAGTGGACACATCTCGGACTACCTTTTTGAGCGTCTCCCAGCTTTCGCGGTGGTACTGCTCTGGAATCTCCAGTCTTTCTCCATCCCGGCAGCGGGCGCGGCTTCCCGCTTTGGAGACGTAGGTCGCGTTTGCTAGACCATGGTTATGGACCAAGATGTCCCGCGACGCCTTGATCTCCGCCAGTTTCTCAATCTCGTCGACGGCCGGGCAACCAAGGTTGGTCAGGCGTTCCAAATATGCAAACCAGTCGGCCACCCGCTCGTACTTCAACTCATTCAGTTCCTTATCCACTACTGTCAAGACAATTGCGGTCGTATCAGGAGCTTTGAGGATGGTGCCCATCTCTACCTGTTTCTTGGACAGGCTACCCGGATAGGCAGCAAGCCAATGGCGGACCAAATCGAAGAAAAAGTCCTCGAACAGTGTTACGAAGTGCTGGAAGGTGGATGATCTCAGGTAGTCGGTGACATAAAGTTGGGCACGCCCGAGGAGCGCTTGCTCGTCTATCCTTGTGCCGGTCGTCGGGTTTCGGAAGGTGAACTTCCGGCCTTCCTTGACAATCTGTTGCAGCAAGCGCCATACCCTTTTCGTGTACGTGTAGTAGTCATGGCTCGCGTCCAGGGCGAAGAGCGTGCGGCTCGCGAGATCCCGAATCTGCTCCGCAAGTGCCATACCACATGTTCCCCAGGCATCAGGGGATGCTGTCTAGAAGACGTTGAATCGTTGCCGGATCACTTCGATGCGCGAGATTGATAACCGCGACCTCGGGTTTGCCATCGAGTGAAATCACCTCGTCATCGACCCAGTAGGAAACCTTGTTCGCCTCCAGCAGGGCGATAATCTTGTCGAGTTGACCTACAGGTACCATGATGTATGGCCCCGCGCCCCCGTCCGTCGAAACGCAGAGTGGTTTATGAGTTGTCGTGTCAATCATAGCGCTCTCCAGAATTCGTCCCTGTACTCCAAGCCATCTCCGCGACTCCCTTTTCTGATATTGTTGCGCCTCCTGGAGATTGCGGCAAGCTCGAAGGGAACCGCTTCAGCAGCATAGGCAGTTGCACAGAGCGGCAGACCGCGCACGGGACCGCACGTCTCGATGGCGAGAGGTGTGGCCGTAGGGTCATGGACTCCGTTCCTCCGCGGTCTCCTGGATTTGCCAGCCCCATTTCTTGATTTTGCGTTGTAGGGCCGCTTCTTTCATCCCTAGCAAGCGCGCTGCTTCCGCAACATTCCCACCGGCGTCGCTCAGCGCCTGGCGAATCTTGTCCTGGAGCTTCCAGTCCTGGATGACGCGATACAGCGTGCGTTCGCCGATGCCGAGCCTGCGGGCCGCCTCCTCGCGGTTGCCCTTGGTCAGCTCCAGGGCCTGCTCAATGTAGTAGCGCTCCACCTCGCTGAGCGGCCGACCCACCAGTGCCGCCGGTCCCACCGTATGATTGTCGGTGACTTGCAGACGACGCAGACTATCGCCTTCCTGCAAATCCTCCATGCCGAGCATGCCATCGGTGTCCTGCACCACCATGCTCTCGATCAAATTGCGCAGCTCACGGACATTGCCCGGCCAAGCGTAGGCTTCCATCGCTTTACGGACTGGAGCGGCAATGCTCGTCACCTGCTTGCCGTGCCGGCTGTTGAACTCTTTCAGGAAGTGCGCCGCCAGCAACAGGATATCTTCGCGCCGCTCGCGTAAGCGCGGCAGCTTCACCGTCACGACTTTCAAGCGGTAATACAGGTCCTGGCGAAAGGAACCGTTGGCCACGGCGGCTTCCAGGTCGCAGTTCGTTGCCGACAGCAGCCGGACGTTGACTTTGATCGGCTCATTGCTGCCGATGCGGAACACCTCGTGGTTTTCCAGCACGCGGAGCAGTTTGGCTTGCAACGTCAGCGGCATGTCGCCGACTTCGTCGAGGAACAACGTGCCGCCGTTGGCGTGCTCGAAGCGACCCTTGCGCAGCCGATCCGCACCTGTGAACGCACCCTGCTCATGGCCAAACAGCTCGTCGTCGAGCAGGTTTTCGTTCAGGGCCGTGCAATTCATGGCCACGAACGGCTTGTTCCGGCGCGGGCTGTTGTAGTGGATCGCCTTGGCCACCAGTTCCTTGCCGGTGCCGGTCTCGCCCTCGATCAGGACCGTGGCGCTGGTCGGGGAGATGCTCTTGAGCTTGGCCAGGACGTCGTGCATCCGGGGGCTGTTGCCGATCACGCCCTCGAAGCCGAACTTCTCGTCGAGCTGCCGTTTCAGCTCGCGGTTAGCCCGAGCCAGGTGGGCCCGCTGCATGACCTTTTCGACAATGGCGCGCAGCTCGATCAGGTCCACCGGCTTGGTGAGGTAGTTGGCGGCCCCCTGCTTGATTGCTTCGACGGCGGTCTTGACGTCGCCGTGGCCGGTGATGACGACGACCTCGGTATCGGATGCATGTTGCTTGGCCAGGCGCAAAATGGCCAGACCGTCCATCTCCTCCATGCGCAGATCGGTGAGGATGACCTCGAAGTCTTCCGCCTCGATGCGCTTGGCGCCGGCCGAGCCGCTGGTGGCGATGGTACACTCGTAGCCGACCCGCTCCAGGCTTTCCGCGACCGCCTCGGCGTGGAGCTCCTCATCGTCAATGATCAAGACGCGCTTCGGTTCATCGCTCATGTTTCGTTTCAACCCGCCCCTGGCCCCCCTCACCCTACCCTCTCCCCCCTCGGGGGGAGAGGGTAGGGTGAGGGGGGCCAGGGAAACGTATCTCCGCAAGACTCGCAGGGACACGGAAGCAAGCATAGCAGAAAGAAGAGGCAGGGGGCAGAGAAGAAGGGTCGGAGTACTGAGTACTGAGTACCGAGTACTGAGTACCGAGTACTGAGTACGCGGTATCCAGGACGGACCCTTGGCCTCTTTGCCTAAAGTTCCTTGCATCGCAGTTCCGATG
Organism: Gemmataceae bacterium; assembly: GCA_041499985.1. Lineage (GTDB taxonomy): Bacteria > Planctomycetota > Planctomycetia > Gemmatales > Gemmataceae > JBGQLF01. The sequence continues at coordinate 1,597 of JBGQLF010000995.1, read as the reverse complement.
CTACCGGAAGAGCCGCCACAGCGACGGAAAACCTGTGAACGAGGCGAAACCAGGCAACGCCGGGGAAGCACGCATGAGCGACACTCAGGTTCTGCTGAGCAAGATCGCGGCGCTGCGGGAGCAACTCGAGCAAGTGCAAGGTTTTGTTAAGGACGCCGGAGCGGCGGCGGCAACGCTCCTACAAGAAGGCGTGGACGGAACGCGGCGCGTTTGGCGGCTGGAGCGCCAAGTGGCGGCGGGGTTGCAGCACAACCAGCTGCTGGACGGCTCGATTCGCCAGTTGGTAGGCCCGAGTAGCATGGAGGGGGAGAGCCCAACCCTGCCCCGCCAGTTGACCAGCCGGGCCCGCCGAGTTCTGTTGTACGCGCGCGAGCTCCTCGAGCAGCTCCGTGCCTTGGCCGACGATTCCTTGCTACACCAGGAGGACACCGACCCGCTGACCCTGTTGTATCGCGAAACCACCGCCATGGCCGATGCCGCGTTGCGCATGGTCCAGGCTTTCCCGGATGCGCCCAGCGCGCAACTCCACCTGTGCGAAGGACTCGAGGCGATCGTGCAAGTGACCGCCGAGCGGGTTGCCCGGATCACGGGCGCCGTCGGACAACGGCGGCGTGAGATGGATCGTTTGCACCTGCTGGTGGAGATCCTGACCGCCATGCAGCAAGGACAGTTGCGCGAGGTACAGCCTTTGCTGGGCCTAGCGAAAACCATCCTGGCTGAGGTGCAGCAGGCGGAGCCGCTTCGCTTCGTGTACGCCAGTCCCGAGGTGCCCGCCCGATTCGTTGCCGCGCATAGCCTGACTGTGGCCCAGGTCGTCGCCCGCGTCGTCCGTCACGACGCCGAGCTGCGTAGCCAGGCGCTGGAAGCGGTAGTAGCGGCCCTGGTACACGATGTGGGCATGTTGAGCGTAGCGGCCGAGATTCTGGCGAGTCCTGGTCCCCTGACCGATGCCCAGCGCCGCACCGTGGAAAGCCATACCCGAACCGGCGCCCAGCTCGCGACGCGCCTCTTGCCCGGCGGCGCCTGGCTGGCCGAGGCGACCGGGGGTCATCACGAGCGTCTTGATGGCACCGGCTATCCCGCCGGCTTGCGGGATCTACAAATCGCGCCGCTCACTCGACTCCTAGCGGTGTGCGATGTTTACGCTGCCTTCTGTTGTCCCCGACCCTACCGCCCCGCGTTCGATACGCGCACGGCCCTGACCGACACCTTGCTGTTGGCCGAGCAAGGAGCCTTGGACCGCCAGCAGGCAGAACGGCTGCTGCTCTTGTCGTTCTATCCGGTCGGCACAGTGGTCGAGCTGGCCGACGGCACGGTGGCGATGGTCGTGGCCACGCACCTGGGTCGGCGAGATCTGAACACCCCGGCCCGCCCGGTCTTGGCCTTGCTCACCGATATCCACGGCCAAGCGTTGCCGGCGCCGCGGCACGTGGATTTGGCCCAGTGCGACAACCACAGTATTGTGCGCACGCTGCGCCCGGAGGAACGGCGCGAATTGCTGGGCCGACGCTACCCGGAACTGGTGTGACCTAAACAGGATGACACGGTGACACGGTGACCAAGGTCAGGTAGCCGCTTTGTCACCGTGTCACCGTGT
>JBGQLF010000994.1:0-4715 GCA_041499985.1 Gemmataceae bacterium | reverse complement strand
GAGCTGCGCCAGGCGATCACGGACGCCTTGCCGCTCTGTACTCAGAGCTTGAAGGACCAGCCGAGAGCCAAGACGACCGCTGAGGAACCACGCGTGGTGGCTCCAAGCGTGCCCGTCCTGGACCGGCCCGGCGTGCTGGACCGCTTGAACAACAACAAGCAACTCTTGCGACAGATTATCGGACTCTTCCACGAAGACTGCCCGCGGCTCTTGGAAGCCGTCCGCGAAGCCCTGGCGCAGGGGCAGGCGGTCGAACTGGCTCGCGCCGCTCACACTCTGAAGGGCGCGGCGGGAAACCTGGGAGGCACGGCGGCCTCCCGAGCCGCTCTGGAACTCGAGACGGCTGGACGCGGGGGAGACCTGAGCAAGGCGAGCGATGCCTTGGCGACCCTGGTGGAGGAAGTCGGCCGTCTCGACGAAGAGCTGACTCAGTGGGGGCAGGAGGAGTATGGATGAAGATCCTGATCGCCGAAGACGAACGCACTTCGCGTCTCATCCTGGAGTCCGTGCTGACCGAGTGGGGGCACGAGGTCGTCGCCGTCGCGGACGGCCTGACGGCCTGGCAGGTGCTGCAAGGTCCCGAGGCACCGCGGCTGGCCATCCTCGACTGGGAGATGCCGGGTCTGGAAGGGCCCGAAGTGTGCCGCAAGGCTCGTGCCTCGCCACCGGCCACACCACCGTACCTGCTCCTGCTCACCGCAAAAGAAGGCAGAGGGAACATCACCGCCGGGCTCCAGGCGGGTGCGAATGATTATCTCACCAAGCCGCTCAATCCGGCCGAACTCCGAGTCCGCCTGGATGTCGGCATCAGTATGCTGGAGTTGCTGAACCTCGAGGTCGCCTCGCGCGAGCTGGAACGGCGGGTTCAGGATCGCACGGCGGAGCTGGCCCGGGTGCACGCCGACAACGAGCGCTTGATCGCCTCGATCTCCTCGATCCTCATCGGCATCGACGGGGCTGGCCGGGTCACGAAGTGGAACCGCATGGCCGAGAAGACGTTCGCCCTGCCCCCAGCCCGGGTCTTAGGTCAAGCGTTCCGCGAGGCCGGCATTCCGTGGGAAGACGAAGGTCTTCCGGAAAGCGTCTTGGACTGCGCCCGCAATATCATGGAAAAGAGGATCGACAATGTACCGTTCGCGCGCCCAAACGGTCAGCGGGGTTCTCTCGACCTCTCCGTCACCTCGATCCCTAGTGAGAGCGAAGGCGCGCCGCCTGGAATCCTCGTGTTGGCCGAGGACCGCACGGAACAGCGAACCCTTGAGGCGCAGCTGGCGCAGTCCCAAAAGCTCGAATCGATCGGGCACCTGGCCGCTGGCGTCGCTCACGAGATCAACACCCCCATCCAGTACATCGGCGACAACGCTCGGTTCGTGCGCGACGCGTTCCAGGATCTGCAAGGACTGCTTCAAGTTCACAGCCGCCTGGTGGCGGCCGCGCAGGAAGGCCCCCTCCCGGCCGCTGTCCTTGACGAGGCTGAGGCCGCGTGGCAGCGGGCGGACATCGACTACCTGCTCGCCGAGGTTCCCCGGGCCCTGGAGCAGTCTTTGGAAGGGCTCGGTTCCGTGGCCCGCATCGTGCAGGCCATGAAGGAGTTCTCCCACCCCGGTTCCGAAGAGAAGGCCCCCACCGACCTCAACCGGGCGGTCGAAAACACCCTCACCGTGGCCCGTAACGAGTACAAGTATGTCGCCGAGCTAGTGACCGACCTCGACCCGAACTTGCCGCCGGTGCCTTGCCTCCCTGGCGAGTTGAACCAGGTCTTCCTGAACCTGATCGTTAACGCGGCCCACGCCTTGCAGGACAGATCGGGAGTGTCAGGAACTGATAAAGGTGTCATCACTGTCCGCACGCGTTACCTTGGCACACAGGTAGAGATCAGTATTACCGACACCGGCTGTGGCATCCCGGAGGCAATTCGGCCGAAGATCTTTGACCCCTTTTTCACCACCAAGCCAGTGGGAAAGGGAACGGGGCAGGGGCTGGCCATCGCCCATGCCGTCGTGGTTCAGAAGCACGGGGGCACGATTACGTTCGAGACGGGAGTCGGCACGGGGACGACCTTCTTCATCCGGCTCCCGCTCGACGCCAGTCTGCCGTCGGGAATCGTGTCAGAACAGGCCCCAGCGCCTTGCTTTGCATAGGGCGAGCGGACAGAAGCAAGCGTACCCGTAGGACGGCTCTCCAGAGCCGTCCGGACGGCTCTGGAGAGCCGTCCTACAGCGAAACTATATCCTGCCGCTCGCCTAAGTAGAAGAGGGCATTTGACTTGTTTGAAAGAGGAGCGACGGCCCACGGGGCCATGTTGGACTGGGACGACCCGCCGACCGGTTTGGCGGCGGACGACCTGTCATGTCAAGAAGCGGAGGCCGTGCTGCACCTCTTGGCTGCTGCCGCGTCGCCGGCAGATCTTGAGCTACGGCAAGTCGTCCGTCCGTTGCTGGACCGGGGAGAAGCCAGCCACACTCCAGAAGCGAGCGCTCGTAAAGCCGAGGCTCGCTACCGCGTGCTGGTGGAGCAGATCCCGGCGATCACCTTCATGGCCGCGCTCGATGACGGCCTCAATGAGATGTATGTGAGCCCGCAGATCGAGAGGATGCTGGGCTATTCGCAGCAGGAATGGCTGGAGGACCCCACCCTGTGGTACACCCGGCTGCACCCGGCTGACCGTGAGCGCTGGCATGGCGAGTTTGCCCGAACCTGTGCCACCGGCGAGCACTTCTGCTCGGAGTACCGCTTTCTGGCACGCGATGGCCGTGTCGTCTGGGTCCACGGGGAAGCCCGAATGGTCCGCGATGACCAGGGCAGGCCGCTGTTCCTTCAAGGCGTCGCTTTTGACATTACCGAGCGGAAACAAGCAGAAGAAACGCTCCGGCGAAGCCAGGACGAGCTCGAAAAACTGATTCAGCAACGGACCGCCGAACTGAGCCAGGCCGTCGACACTCTGCATGCCGAGGTCGTCGAGCGCAAACGGGCGGAGGAAGAGCTGCGCCAAGCCAAACAAGCCGCGGAGAGCGCCAACCGGCTCAAGAGTGAGTTCCTGGCCAACATGAGCCACGAGATCCGCACGCCCATGAACGGCATCCTGGGTATGACCGAACTGGCGCTGCGCGCCGACCTCACCCCCGATCAGGGCCGCTACTTGAGCGTGGTCAAGCAGTCGGGAGAACAGTTGCTGCGCGTGCTCAACGACATCCTTGACTTTTCAAAGATTGAGGCCGGCAAGCTGGACTTCGAGTCCACCGACTTCTCCCTGCGAGACACCCTGGCCAACCTGATCCGCCCGCTTGCTTTTCAGGCCCATCAGAAGGGATTGGAACTGGCTTACCATGTACCTCCTGACGTCCCCGATGGTTTGGTCGGCGACCCGGTTCGTCTGCGGCAGGTTCTCGTCAACCTGCTTGGCAACGCCATCAAGTTCACTCGGCTCGGCGAAGTTGCCGTCTCCGTGCGAACCGCCGCCGTCTCGGACGCGGAGGTCTGCCTGCATTTCGCCGTGCGCGACACGGGTACCGGCATACCTACCGACAAGCAGCAGTTGATCTTTCAGCCCTTCACTCAGGCCGACGGCTCCACGACGCGCAAGTATGGGGGGACAGGTCTCGGGTTGACCATCTCCTCGCGGCTCGTCGAAGCCATGGGCGGGCGGCTCGGAGTGGAAAGCGTTCCGGGCCAGGGCAGCACGTTCCACTTCACGGCGCGGTTCGGCCTGTCGAAAGAGCCGCTGTCCGCCTGTCCGCCGGCGCCGCCGGTCGAGCTGCGTGACCGGCCGGTGCTGGTGGTGGACGACAACGCGACCAACCGCTACATCCTCCAGGAACTGCTGACGGGTTGGCACCTTCGACCGACTGTGGTGGACAGCGGGGCCGCGGCGCTGGCCGCTGTGGCTGAAGCCGATGCCTCTGGGCGGCCGTTGCAAGCTGGCCTCCCGGCGTTGCGGATCCTGCTCGCCGAGGACAACGCGGTGAACCAAATGGTGGCGGTGGAGATGCTCAAACACCTGGGACACGATGTCATGGTGGCCAACAACGGCAAGGAGGCCTTGGAGCTGCTCGTTCGTCAACCTTTCGACTTGGTGTTCATGGACGTGCAGATGCCGGAGATGGACGGGTTGGAGACGACTGCCGCCCTGCGGGCACAGGAGGAACACAGCGACCGGCACACTCCTGTCATCGCCATGACCGCACATGCCATGAAGGGGGACCGCGAGCGCTGCCTGGCGGCAGGCATGGACGGCTACCTGGCCAAGCCCATCCACCCCACCGGACTACGCCAGGCTATCGCGGACGCCCTGCCCTTCCTTGCCCCCAGGCCGAACGGCAAGCCGCACGACCCGGCGCTTGAGGACGGAGCGCGCGGGTTTGACACAGCCGAGCCCATCCTGGACCGAGCCGCCGTGCTGGCACGCGTCAGCAACAAGAGGCAGATCCTGCCGCGGATCATCGCACTTTTCCGCGAAGATTGTCCGCACCTGCTCGAGGCCATTCGCGGGGCCCTGGCGCGGCGGGATGCGGCGGAGCTCGTCCGGGCCGCGCACACGCTCAAAGGCGCCGTGGGCAACCTGGGAGCCACCGTAGCCTTCCGGGCAGCTCTGGAACCTGGGCTTTCGCAGATTTCTGGCTGATCAAGCTGCGAGATTTGCCCAGTTTTTCAGGGTTTTCGCCATCTCTCGTAGTTCGGCCTCATTGGCGGAGTTGGGGTCAATTGTCGCATCCAGT
>JBGQLF010000993.1:0-4716 GCA_041499985.1 Gemmataceae bacterium | reverse complement strand
GCAGGAGGCCATGCACCGCCGCAAGGTCATGCGCCGCGCTCGCTCCAAGAAGCAGCGCCCCATCCTCCTCGCTGAGTTAGAGCGCCGTTACCTGGCTGCTCCTTAGCCTCTTACCGGGTCGTTGAAGTATTTATGTCGCCCAGCCTTATTCCCCAGTGCTTTTGCCTGCCAGAATGCGGCCTACTCGCGCCCCCGCCGCTCGTCCGACCGCCCTTCTTTCTCCCTCCGGGGCCGGTTCCAGTACGGGCTCTTGCACTTCGGGCAGACACGCGGCTCCTCATTCTCGTTGCGAGGAACCCACTCGTGCCCGCATCGCTCGCAGCGGTAGCCCCAGACTTCCAGCCGCACCTTCGCCATGACCGTCATCTTACCCGGCTAGGAATATCTTGGCAAGTATATACCTACTGAGGTTGGCGTATTCCCACGGCGGCGGTATATTACTCGATAGATATACACCGGTGCAGTGCTGGGGTGTCGGAAGCCCATGTGGTTCGGCTGCGGCGAACCTATGAGCCGTCCCGACTGGTCGAGTTGGCCGGCATTGCCATCGCCGGCCTGGGGCTTTACCATGCGGGAGCGCACGAAATCCGGGACATTGCCCTGCGCGGCAGCGTGGCGGACTATATCGTGGATGAAGCCAACCACCTACTGGAAATCGCTGGTCGCTCGCGGCGGAGCGACTTCAGTGCCGCCTGGCAGCAACGATGGCAACGCCTTTCCGAGGGCAGGAGCGGTGGTTTCTACGTTTGTGTCGCTGAATTCGAAACCCCGGCAGGCCAGTTAGCATTCCGGGCCTAGGTTGCGGAGGGATCCATGTCTACCGTTCAGTCATCGGTTAGCGATATGCTCGTGACCGTCAAGGCGCGCGAAGTGCAGCGGGGCATGCTGGCAGAGCTGGGTGGGGATCGGATCCGCGCCGCACGCCACTTTTTGGCCGCTGCTCATTTGGAGCTGGTCCTGGTTAACGACTACGCCCAGGCCGGTCAGGACGACATGGCTTTTCGCAGTCGTTTAAGTGCGGCTTCCTGTTTCTGGCGAGCCGGCCAGGTCGAACAAGCCCGCCCGCTGTTCGATGCCTTGGTCCAGGATTATCCGGCCCAGGCAGTTGCCATCCAGGACGTGAGTGCCGAACTGGAGCAAGACTACTCCAACCCGGCTTCCCCGAGTGAGCCGCGGAACAAGCCGTTGCAACAGACCGGGCCGGCATGATGGCTTTCCGTGGTTCGAAGTCTCTGCGGTTGGACTCGGCTTTAGAATCAACTAATGCCGCCGTGGTCAGGCACAGCACCTGGTTCAGCGGGCTGGGATGCAACTGTCGGCCGAGAAGGCAAATACGACCACCACACACCAGGTCCCACACGCAGATACCTGTCGTAGGGCGTAAACAATTCCCAGTCGGCAATGTCGTTTTCTGCAAGGGGAAGTGGCTCCACCGATTCTGGAGCAATCTGGATGGACGAACCATCCGAGAGATAAAGCGAAAGTCCGTACCCAATACCAGGAGCACCAGGAAAACCTCCAGGCAGCGGGAGGCTGAACGAGACGGCGCTGGCAACGACAATTCGCGCACCGCGATGAACAACCTCGGATTTTTCCAACGCCTCCTTGGAAAGAAGCTTGAGTCCGGGGGCGTGGTGTGGCTCAAGCTCTTTGGCTCCGAGAACTACGACCGGGGGGGACTCCGAGCGAAGGAACCACCCTGAAGCCCGAGTTCCCAGGATGTACGAGCCCTTGACGAGGTGCTTCAACTTCGGCGTCGAGTACGGACGAGGTTGGCCAAAATGAAGAGAAAATTCATCCCCGTAGGAGAAGCGGAAATGGAGAAAGGGCTGGCCGACCAGTTGCTGCAAATAAGCTTGCAGCAAAAGAAAGTCAGCAGACTTCGTTTCGACTCCGCACAGGTCTACACTTAACAACATGACCTTACTCTTGCACTCTCGGCGCGTCACTCCGCAGACTCCTGACCGAGAAATTCGCGTGCTTTCTGTTCCAGTTCTCCCCCAAGTGAAGTCGCCTCGATCATTCTTACTACCGCGATCGCCCGCTCGCTGGCATTCTTCGAGGAAATCGCCGCAATCTCTACGGGTTTCCTCATCCATGCCGAACTGCTTGGCAATGGCTTCGATATCGCGGATAGCCAAACTCCCAGAGCCTGATCGGTAAAGTGCCTTTCGAAGGTGCCGCTCAAGCCCCTCGGCGACGCAACGGATCTTGATTTCCCAGGAATCCGGGCCCGGTTCGACGGCCGTCATCCGTTGAGGAAGATAGAGGATGTTGGCCGCTCGATGGTAGTAGATCACCATTTTTTCCGTCGAACCAGGTCGCTCGATCGCATCTGTGAGGGGGACTCATGTTGCATCCATCGAAGTTCACCAAGAATCGGTCCCAGGACCTGAGATCCCTGCGCCGCTTTCGGGCGCAGCCGCGGGTGGAGGAGCTGGAAGCACGCACCTTGCTCTCGGCGTACACTCCCCTTCAAATCCAGCAAGCGTACGGAATTAATCAGATCTCCTTCAACGCTGGCGCGGTCAAGGGAGACGGTACCGGCCAGACCATTGCTCTGGTCGATGCCTATTACGACCCCACGATCCAGAGCGATTTGACGGCGTTCAGCCAGAAGTATGGTTTGTCCCTGCTGGATGGGAAGAATGGGGATGGCACGTTCACGCAAGCGAACCTGAGCAACCTCGGAACCAAGAATCTCTCTCCCGCGAATGATGATTGGACCTTGGAAACGGCTCTGGATGTCGAGTGGGCCCACGCCATGGCACCGAAGGCTAACATCGTGCTGGTGGAAGCGGCTTCGGATAGCCAGGATCCCAACACGGGCGAACCGACCGCTTTGCTCAACGCCGTTCAGTATGCGGCCACGAACACGGGCGCCGCGGTCGTCTCGATGAGCTGGGGCATCTCGGAAGTCCCCCTGGAAACCAGCTGGGATTCCTTCTTCACCACGCCGGGGGTGACGTTTGTGGCGGCCTCGGGCGATAACGGCGCCGGAACGATCTGGCCGGCCGTCTCTCCGGATGTTGTGAGCGTCGGCGGCACGACCCTCAAGCTCACCCGGTCGAACACCATCTCCAGTGAAACGGGCTGGGGCTACGGTTCTCTGAGCCGGCTTCTGGGCGGCAGCGGGGGCGGCTTCAGCCAGTACGAGCCCTTGCCCTCCTATCAGCAGAATAGTGGCATCTCCACGAGTCTCACCCAGTTTGGCGCTCGTCTGAACCCAGATGTCGCTTACGATGCCGACCCGAGCACGGGATTCAGTGTCGTGAATGCTGGCAGTTGGACCACCGTCGGAGGGACCAGCGCCGGGGCTCCGCAGTGGGCTGCCTTAATTGCCATTGCCGATCAGGGACGGGCTCTGGACGGGCTTTCACCGCTGGGCAGCACCCAAACGCTGAGCGCTTTTTACAGCAACCCCAGTGACTTCCATGACATCACGAAAGGCAGCCGAACGGGTGTCTACGCCCTTGTGGATAACAACGGCAGCATTGTCGGCCGAGTTGCCGTGACGCCTGGGCCTGGATATGACCTGGTCACAGGCCTGGGCACGCCCATCGCGAATGTGCTCGTTTCTGCGGCGAAGGGGGGGATTGTGAGCCCGAGCGTGATCTCCTCCAGTTCCTCCTCGGGCGGTTCTTCCGGTTACGGGAGCGGCGCCAACTCTCGTACTCTTGGTGGGAGCGTCAACTCCGGCAAGACTCCTGCTAGCTTGGATGCGCCGAACAGTCCGGCAGGGATCCCGACAAGCGACCTGTCCGCAATTGAGGCCAGCCTGGCACTTACCAACGCTTCCGGGGCTCGAGGGTCAGCGGTGCCCGTGGCGACGATCAGCCCCAGCGTTCCACCCGCGTTTACCAACGCCCCCACGGTCCTCTCTACACCACTACTGCTCGCTTCCCCCTCTGGCGGTAGTCCTCGGATCGAGAGTGGCGGTGGGGGCGACTTCCCTGCCCAGGAGGATCTGGTTCCAATGCTGGCCGCACCGGTCGTTCCTTGGGTTCTGCCTTCTGGCTCGGTGCCCCAGGCTCCGGCCCCCCAAAGGATCGACCCCGCACCAGCCGTGCCGGATGTCCTGGACAACGTGTTCCTCCAGGACGAGAGCGCCCCCGGACGCGCACCGTCTGGAGCGCTGCCCGAACTGCACAGCGCGGCAGACGGCACGGCTTCCCGTCCGGAGTTGTCCGCCGCGGTGTTGGGACTTGTCGTTTTCTTGGCCTTGCACGCCCAGGATCAGTCGGCGCCAGCCGGGTTTTGTGCAGGTTGGCCGGATCAGCGCTCGATCGGGCGGATGCGGAAGTGGACCTGCTCTCCCAGGCTCGGGAACGGCAGATCGGCCTCCTCCGGAGCAACTTGCGGCGGCAGGAGCATCTGATAAAGGTCCACACGCTCGATGCCGCAACCAACGATGGGAAAGGACCGGACCAGTTGGAACTCGGACCCTTGGACCACTTCTCGGAGGTACTCCATTCCGGGTAGGTTGTTAGCCAGACTTCCCACTTCGATGGCCAGCCACCGACAACCGCTCCGCGTTCGCAGCGCCAGGGCCACCTCAGCCGACGTAGCGACGGATGACGACGAGATGGCTTCCCCCGCCGGGGGAAGCACGCCAAACAGCTTGCTCCCAAGGACCACACGCCGCTGATACGCGGGGTCTCCGGCCAACAGATAGAACGTGAAAACCCCATCGTAGCGGCCGTGGTAGAACACCGG
>JBGQLF010000992.1:0-4722 GCA_041499985.1 Gemmataceae bacterium | reverse complement strand
TCTCTGGCTGATCCGCGTCCGCGGCGGTGAGGCCCAGCAGCTCACCGACGTCAAGACCAGCGTCAGCAGCTTCAAGTGGTCGCCAGACGGCAAACAGGTCGCCTTCACGGCGGCCGATGGACCCACTCCCGAAGAAGAGAAGGCTGCCAAGGAAAAGAACGACACGCGCGTGGTGGATGCAGACCTCAAGATGGTCCGCCTGTACGTGATCCCGATCGCCAAGGACGCCCAGGGCAAGCGTGAGGCCCTCAAGCTGACCCGTGGCAATTACAGTGTGGGAAGCACGCTTGCCCCCAGCGGGTTCGACTGGGCGCCGGACGGCAAGACCCTGGTTTTCAGTCACAGCCGCACGCCGAAGGCCAATGACTGGACAACGGCGGACCTCTCCCTCGTCGAGGTGGCCAGTGCCACGGTCAAGCCGCTCGTGACCAGCGGCGCGGCCGAGATGTCGCCGCTGTACTCGCCCGACGGGCGCTGGATCGCTTATGTAGCCACCGATGAGCCGGTGACCTGGGCGCGCACGCTGACGGTGCGCCTCGTACCGGCGAGCGGAGGTGCACCCCGTGATCTCGCGGAGACCTTCGACCGCCAGCCGCAGCTGGTGGGTTGGTCGGCCGATAGCAAAAGGATCTACTACACCGAGGCCCGCGGCACAAGCACGCAGCTCGCCGCGTTGCCGATCGACGGCCCACCCGAAGAGCTCAGCAAGAGCGAAGGCGTGCTGACCGAGGTGAGCCTGAATCCGCCGCGCACCCTATTCGGCTTCACCTGGCAGACCTCGAACAAGCCGCCGGAAGGGTACATCAGCTACCTGGAACGTTTTGCGCCGGCGCAGGTCAGCCGGGCCAATCACGATCTGCCGAGCCTGCCGCTGGGACGCACCGAGGTGTTGCGCTGGAAATCCGCCGATGGACTCGAAGTGGAGGGCTTATTGACCTACCCCGTGGGTTACGAGACGGGCAAGCGTTACCCGCTTCTGCTCGTCATCCACGGTGGTCCCACAGGAATCTTCCAGCAGACTTTCACCGCGTCGGCGACGCAGTATCCGCAGGCGGTCTTCGCCGCCCACGGTTACGCAGTACTGCGTTGCAATCCACGAGGCAGTAGCGGCTACGGCAAGAAGTTCCGCCATGCTAATCACGGCGACTGGGGCGGCATGGATTACAAGGATCTCATGGCCGGCGTGGACCACGTCATCAACCTGGGCGTTGCCGATGCGGATCGTCTCGGCGTGATGGGCTGGAGCTATGGCGGGTTCATGACCTCATGGATAATTACGCAGACGAAGCGTTTCCGCGCCGCCTCCGTCGGCGCCGGCGTCACCAACCTGATGAGTTTCACCGGCACGGCGGATATTCCGAGCTTTGTGCCGGATTACTTCGGCGGCGAGCCGTGGGACAAGCTGGACGCTTACCGGGCACACTCCGCGATGTTTCAGGTGAAAGGCGTGAGCACGCCAACGCTCATTCAGCACGGCGACAAGGACGAGCGTGTGCCGATTTCGCAGGGCTATGAGCTGTACAACGCGCTCAAGCGGCAGGGCTGCACGGTGCAGATGGTGGTCTACCCGCGGACGCCGCACGGGATCCAGGAGCCGAAGCTGCTGGAAGACTGCATGAATCGCAACCTTCAGTGGATGGACCGGTATGTGCGCGGAATCAGGTCCGAAAAGGCCAAGTGAAATACTGACCCGGAGAGGCTGGGCAAACAGATGGACCAGAAGGGCGGCAGACGCGATAACCACCATGATTCTCCAATTATTGGGTGGTGTGGGGCCATCATCCAAGCATCCTCGTCGTACGCAGAGACATGAACTCCAAGTGGGACTTGAAAGAAGTTGAACCTTGGAACCACTCGCGCTGACCGTCTCCACGCAGTTAGACCACTGCATTTCCTTCGCTTCCTTCCTCTCCCCCTGATACACTTGAGACCCAAATCGGACATACGGGTATGCTCTGCTAACATGAGGACCGCGGCCATGCCGAATCCTATTGCCACGCGAACTGCCGCTGACCGCAATCTGCTCTTCGGCATCCTGGCCTTGCAGATGGACTTTATCCAGCGCGATACGTTGATCGCCGCCATGCACGCCTGGGTATTGCGAAAAGCCGTGCCGCTGGGCCAAATCCTCCTGGAAGACGGGGCCTTGAGCCGCGAGCGGCACGCCTTGCTGGAGGCGTTGGTGCAGGAACACCTCAAGCTGCACGACGACGATCCCGTCAAGAGCCTGGCTGCCGTCAGCTCGGTCGGTTCGGTGCGCGAGGAGCTGCACCAGATCGCCGATGCCGACCTTCAGGCCAGTCTGGCCCGTGTCCCGAACACACGGCAACCGGCCGATCCCTATGCCACGGCGGCCCCCTCGGTCGGCACGCCCACTTCTTCCGGGCTGCGCTTTCGCATTCTCCGGCCACACGCCAAGGGAGGCCTGGGCCAGGTCTCGATCGCCCTCGATGAGGAGTTGCACCGCGAGGTGGCGCTGAAGGAAATCCAGGATCGGCGCGCCGATGAACCGGAGAGCCGCTCGCGCTTTCTGCTGGAGGCCGAGATCACCGGCCGGCTCGAGCATCCCGGTATCGTGCCGGTCTACGGCCTGGGCCATTACGCGGATGGCCGGCCATTCTATGCCATGCGCTTCATCAAGGGCGACAGCCTCCAGAAGGTGATCCAGCGATTTCACCTTGCCGAAGGTGCCAATCGCGATCCCAGCGAACGCATCGTGGAACTGCGGCAGCTGTTGGGGCGGTTTCTCGACGTTTGCAACGCCATCGCCTACGCTCATAGCCGGAACGTGCTGCACCGCGACTTGAAGCCCGGCAACATCATGCTCGGTCCCTATGGCGAGACCCTCGTGGTCGATTGGGGATTGGCCAAGCCCCAGGAGGAAGCTGCAGCCCAGGCCGAATCGGCAGAAGGTCCCTTGAAACCCACCTCGGGCACGTCTTATGCCGCCACGCAAATGGGTGAGGCGGTTGGCACCCCGCAGTACATGAGTCCGGAACAAGCCGCGGGCCGGCTCGATCAACTGGGGCCGGCCAGCGATGTCTACAGCCTAGGCGCTACTCTCTATTGTCTCTTGACGGGCCGGGCACCGTTCGAAGCGCGCGACGTGGGCGTGGTTCTCCAGCAGGTGCGGCAGGGCGAGTTTCCGCCGCCCCGCCAAGTCCAGCGACAGGTACCTCCCGCCCTGGAAGCGATCTGTCTCAAGGCAATGGCACTGCGGCCGGAAGATCGCTATGCCTCCCCACGTGCCCTGGCCCACGACATTGAGCACTGGTTGGCCGATGAGCCGGTGACGGCGTACGCGGAGCCGTGGACCGTCCACTTGCGCCGCTGGGCCCGCCGGCACAAGCCCTTGGTGACCGCAACGGCCGCCCTGGTGGTGACCGCCGTGGTTGCTCTGGCGATCAGCACGCTGCTCATCGGTAACGCCTTGCGGAAGGAAGAGCAGGCCCGCAAGGACCGCGCTTTGGCGCAAGTCCACGCCCTGCTCAACGCCACTCCGCAGGCCGTCCCCACTATCATCGCGAGTCTGGAGCCCTTCCAGGACGATGTGCTTCCCCGGCTGCGCGAGCTGTGGGACCAGGAAGAACAGAGGGACCATCGGATCCGGATCGGTCTGGCCCTGCTCCCGGTCGATTCCACGGAAGTAAAGGATCGACTATACGAATGGATGCTTCAGGTCAGCGACCCGCAGGAGATGTTACTCTTGCGCGCGGCCCTGCAACCGTATCGGGAGGAGTTGAAAGAAGGCCTCTGGAAGAAGGTAGACGATCCGGCCGTCGTGGCCGAGGAACGTTTCCGCGTCCTGGTGGCGCTGGCGGCATTTGATAGCGCCAGCGATCGCTGGCAGACAGCCGGAGAAAAGGTGGTCGCCCAGTTCCTCACGGCGAACCCGTTACACCTCGGTCTCTGGATCGAGGCTTTGCGGCCGGTCCGCCCGGCTCTCCTTGGTCCCTTGACGGCAGTCTTTCACGACCAAAAGCAGGGTGAGAAGCGTCTCGTCGCCGCCCACGTCCTGGCCGAGTACGCCTCCGACCAACCGGAGGTTCTGGCGGATATGGCTCTGGACGCGAACGACCGTCAGTTCCCGGTGCTGTTAGACAAGCTCCAGGCCCAGCGCCCGCGGGCGATCGCTTTCTGGGCACAATACTTGACCAAAAAACCGGCGCCGCCTCCGTGGAAAGATGCTCCACTGCCTCCTTCCTGGGCCGCTCCCGATCCGGCCCTGGTCCGGGAGATCGAAGACGTTCAAGGCCTCGTCCACGAGCGTTTCGCCCTCTGCCAGACGATGCCCCTGGAGCAGTTCGTCGTGGTCGCCCAGGGACTCCGCCCGTCGGGTTATCGTCCCATTCGGCTGCGTCCCTACGCAATAGGCAAGGCGATCCAGGTCGCGGCGATCTGGACCCGTGATGGGCGGGATTGGCAGATGGAGCTGAACTGCACGGCTTCGGCGCTGCGCCAGCAGGATGCAGAGTGGCGGACCAAGGGTTACGTGGCTATCGATGTCGCGGGCTATCTCGGAAACACCCATTCGACGAGGGGGCCAGCCGAGTTCTATGCCGCCGTGTTCGAAAAGGCCGACGCGGAGAACGCGGAGGGATCGATCATTGTCGGAACCACGGATGTGCGGCTCCGGGCCGATCCGAAGTGGATCGCGCTGGGCTACCGGCCGGTCAGCGTGCACCAGATGCTCGACAGCGCCGGGCACTATCACTATAGCTC
>JBGQLF010000991.1:0-4723 GCA_041499985.1 Gemmataceae bacterium | reverse complement strand
GGGGTGATGGCCAGACCACCGACGGCACCGTCATCAGCGGTCCCAATGGTACCTTCAGTGTGCAGGGCGGCCACACGTTTACCGGCACCGGAGGTTCGCAGGTCAGTGTCACAGTTACGGAGAACAGCCACTCCGCTGCCGTCCCCGCCAGCACGACGACGATCGCCAGCAACGCGGTCATTGCGGTGGGGAGCAACCAACAATTCCTTACCCAGGTGTTCCTTGATGTCCTGGGGCGCGCGATTGACAGTGCAGGGATGCAAAGTCTCATGAGCCAGCTCACTAGCGGGACCAGCCGGGACACTGTCCTTGTAGCCATTCAGAACAGCGACGAGCACCACCGCAACGAAGTACAACAGTTCTACAAAACTTTCCTGAATCGGGACGCGGATGCCGTTGGGCTGTCCAACTTTGCCGCTGCACTCCAAGCGGGAGGCACGCTGGAGCAGGTACGGGCGGCCATCATCGGTTCGGACGAGTACTTTGCAACCCGCGGCGGCGGCACCAACGATGGCTTCCTGAACGCGCTCTTCCAGAATGCGCTCAACCGCTCGATCGACGCCACGGGCCGGAGCACCTTCCTCCAGGCCCTGGCCGGCAACACCAGCCGGCGGCAGGTGGCCGAGGACGTCTTCGCCAGCACGGAGTTCCGCCAGGATCTGGTCAGCGGCTTCTATCAGCAGTTCCAGCACCGCACGGTGGATGACAGCGGCCTGAATTACTTCGTCGCCACCGCGCTGGCCCAGGGCGCCCGCGAGGAGCAGGTGATTGCCTGCATTATCGGCTCGGCTGAATACTTCGCCATCCGATCCTCCTCGGGTACCTGAAAAAGGCGGGAGCACGAAGGATGAAGGCTGAATCAACACCATTCAGCCTTCATCCTTCATCCCTCTTGATGGCAGCAGGCACACGCCATCGAGGAACTGCTCTGGTAATCCTTTGCCCGCTTCATCGCTCTCCCAGGCTTCGACCCATTCGCGCCAGGTAACAGGCACCTGCCCGAACACCAGTGGCACGACAGGCAACGCCGGCATGTGAGCCGGCGGCAACCCCCCGCGCGCACGGGGCTGGAGAACGGTGGCGTTACGCAAGTCGTAGATAATTTCGATCTTGTAATCCTTAACCGGCCAGATAACGAGTCCCTCGTCGGCGATATCGTACGACGGCACCGCAGGCCCCAAGCTGGCTTCGATCTGTTCCCGGACCAGGTCGACGCCGGCCAGTTTGTAGAAACCGGCGAGTGCCACGCGCCAGGCGCGCGCCTGTTCAGGACGAAGTTGCGGTAGCCAACCCGGCTGCGCGATGCTTGCCAGCAGCCAGCCGGACTGCTCCTCCAAAGTGAGCCAGAGAGCGGCCTCAGATCGCCCCGGACCATGGAGCGCCACGCGGATGCGGTTGGAGCCGGTACGGATCTCGGCGAGGGTCGGTGGAGGGCCTCCCCAGCTCGCACTTTGTCCCAACAGTGTCAGGAACTCACGCTCGACGAAATGACGTAAGCTCTCCTGCACTTGATCCAGGGCCCGGCGCTGCTTGCGGGCCGCTCGGCTATCTCCCCGGCGTTCGGCGCGGCGCAGGCGGCTGTAAATTTTCGGCAACGTGCCCGAGTGAAAGCCAGGCTTCAGCAACTGTAACAACGTCTCGCCATGATGCCCGACGAGCACCGGTTGCAGCACCAGCGACTCATTGGCTTGGTACAGGCGCCAGTTCGCGCGCAGCTCCCAGACCAGAAAGCCGAACATGCCTGGCAACAGGAGTACATGGACCCAGGCAATGGCATGAGCCGCCTGCGCCCCCAACGGCATCAGGTACTCGGCGACCTTGGGGGCGATCATCATGCTGAAGGGGAAGATGAGCTTGGCACCGACCGTGACGGCCGGAAAGTGCTTGATCGGATTCACCTGCGGTTCGATGAACACATTCACATAAAAGCGGATCAGGTACGTCACGAAGAACCACACGGAGCTGAGCACCAATTTGGTCACCAGGGTCCAGCGACTCTCTCCACTACGGAAACGCAGCCATTCGTCCACGGCATAGAGGAGACGGTCCACGCCTTCGAGCAGGCGCTTGAACCCATCCATGACGAACCGGAACAGGGCTGGGAAAATATCGACATGCAGAGAGCGCCAGCGGCGCAGGAGCCAATCGGCGACAACATCCTCGGCCGTTCGTCCCCAGCGGGAGTTAAACAAGAGGAACCCGGCCAGGAAGAAAGCGGCGCTACCCTGCGCCGTGACGCGCCCCGCGCAACCCGCAAGGACAAAGCCCATCGTGGCCAACCCTGAGAACAGCAGCGGCCGGAGCAGATACATGTGGAAGAACCTGAAAGGCCGGCTCTCGAGTATCAGCCGAACCGGTCGGAGGCGTAGCAAGAACCTCGGCATGTCGACGAGCGCGACGCCCGCGGCCAGCAACGCCATCGCCCATGCGTGCACGACTTGCTTGCGGAAGGCGCTACTGTTGATCAAAGCCAGCAGGAAGAGTCCCAGCACGGTGATAGCGGAGGTGCTCGCCAGATGCGGCTCCGTCTCAATTCCCAGGGGGCGCACGATCAGGCGAAGGAGATGCTCGACTCCCTCGAGAGCGGCAAAAGCACCGCCGAAGGGGAGGATCAGATACCGGGTTAGGAAGCGTCCCGGACGGGTGCCGAAAGCCAGCGCGCTGAGCCGCTCCAGCCCGCACAGGTAGACTTCGCCGCGATGGTAGACTCCATCCAAGGTTCGTGCCAGCTGGCCGTTGGTCTGGAGCAATCGATCGCCGCGCAAGAATTCGACTGGCCCGGCCACGTCGGGCAGTTTCAGACGGTTGCGTGAGACGGCATCGCGCAGATCTCCCATCGTCAGGAAGCCATGCTCAAGGATGCGATCGAGTAACTCCTCCCTGAGTTTGGAGAGCGCCACGCGTTCCGGTAAGTTGCGTGGCTGCATGGCGGCCTGCCCCAGGGCCTCGGTGAGGCGGGGGCGGAACTGCTCGCGCAAGCGTTCTTCGCTCTGCTGGACCGCAACCCCGAGGAGGCCGCTGAGCCGTTGACGAGCACGGTCGCTCAGGCGAACCACTGCCAGCCGGCGTGTGGCGCTGCGCAGATGCTTGACCCGGAGCACTTCCGGTTGACACGGCAAGGGGCGTCGCATCGGCCTATGCCCCAGGGAAACGGCCCACTCCAGGAGATCGATCTCATAGACCGGGCGCTCATGATCGATGCAGACCTTTTGTAGATCATACAGCAGGCGTGCTTCCACAGGCCAAAGACCTCGCGCGGCTCTCTCAAGCAAGGGTGCCAAAGCGCGGCGCCATCGCTCCACGGCGGCAGTCTCCGACCCGAGGGCGGCGTGCAGACGGTGACTCAAGTGCTCGAGGTCCGCGCGGACCGCCGCACGGGCAGTCTCCAGCCGGTCCGCCGGGGCGATGTGTCCCGCGCGCGTTCGCATGAGCAGGGCGCGTACGCTATTGCCAACGCGGGCGGCTTGGTCCGCCTTGCGCATGAACAACCGATATTGTTTGCCGGAGCGGCGCACCGGCTGGGGCGGATGGTCTTCGGCTTCGGGAGAGCGTGTGTCTTCCTCGGGCAGGGGCTCCGGGAGGCGCGGCTCGAGGGCGCCCGGCACGCGCGTCTGGGCGAACAAGCGCGCGGCATCGACATCCTCGGTCAGGATCGCGTCCAAGCGCTCCCAATCGTCCAGCGCCGGAAAATAGCGAGGGAGCAGGTGGCGCGCGAACCAGCGCAGCTCCAAATACAGCGCGGCAAACTCCGAATAAATCTGGGCCGGGTCGTGCGGCGCCAGCAGATAATTCTCCTGGCGAAGAACCGCGCGGATCTCATCGAACTCAGTTTGTCCGATGCGGTGAATATGCTCCCGAATGGCCGCCTCGGTCAGGTGGCCTTCCGCCAGGCGCCGCTCGAAAGCCAGGTGAACGTGAGCGTGGAAGAGCCGGCGCCAGTATTTCAGCAGCGCATTACCCCGCGGCAGAACGGCCAGCTTCTCTGGATCAGGCCGGGACAACAGGATGAGGGTCGGCGGCAGGGCGCGATCGGCGGGCAGCTCCAGTTCCTCGCGGTCGACGATCTGGAGCAGCCGTTCGCGTGCGATGACGAGGCTTTTACGGTGAGGAATGCTCAGAGCTATACCGCTGAGATCGCACGCCTCCTTGATGATCCGCCGAAGGAGGCGCGGCGCGACCAGCAGCGTGGCCGAATCGGTTGCTCGAAGAATCCGTTGGAGGTCGGCCACGGTCAAGGGTGAAGTATCGGAAGCAGTCATGACGTGAAGCTCCTCCCGATCGACGGGGCCGCTTGCCAGCATCCTCTCGCCTGCAAGTAAGATATGGATTGCCAGGACCCTTGGGCATGCCGGCGAGGCCTTCCATGCCTGCACCCGGCGCGAACAGGGACTGGCGGGAGCAGAAGCAGTGCCCGTACAATGGTCTACTACACCGCGGCGGAAGTTCTCTACCAATCGTTTAGCCGCGAGCCTCGGGCGAGCGCGAGGCCCACGCTCGCCCGAGTGCTCAGGGCTAAACGGAAGAGATCAACGTGTGGAGCGTCGCATGCTTAGCATGATCGTGATCGTTGTGGGTCTGCTCCTGGTGGCACTGGCTGCGTTGGCTCCGTTCTTCCTGCTGTTATTCACGAGCGAACAGGCGCTGACACGGCTGCCGTTCGGCCTGGCAGGGAGATATCTGCTGCTCATGGTCAAGAGCCTGCGCCGCAACCTGCTGCGGACGG
>JBGQLF010000990.1:0-4731 GCA_041499985.1 Gemmataceae bacterium | reverse complement strand
GCCTCGGGCGGGCTCCTCAAGACCGTGAACAACGGCTTTACCTTCGAGCACCAGTTTGACCGCGAAAGCACCGTTTCCATCGGCGATGTCTGCGTGGCGCCCTCGGATCGCAACATCGTCTGGATCGGCACCGGCGAGAACAATCCGCGCAACTCCGTGTCCTATGGCGACGGCGTCTACAAATCGACCGACGGCGGCAAATCTTGGAAGAACATGGGCCTGAAGCAGTCCTTCCAGACTGGCCGGATCGCCGTCCATCCCAAGAATCCGAACATCGTCTATGTCGGGGCCCTCGGCCGGCTCTATGGCCCCAGTGCGGAACGGGGTCTGTTCAAGACCACCGACGGCGGCGAGACCTGGCAACGCATCCTCTATGTCGATGACAAGACCGGCATCATCGACATGCGGATGCACCCGACGGATCCCGAAACGCTGCTGGTGGCGACGTACGAACGGCAGCGCGACGGCTTCGATACCAACGACCCGGCCAAGAAATGGGGCGCGGGCAGCGGCCTGTACAAGACTAGCGACGGCGGCAAGACGTTCAAGAAGTTGACCAACGGCTTGCCGGCCTGCACGCTCGGCCGCATCGGCATCGACTACTATCGTAATGATCCCAACACTGTTTATGTGATCCTTGAATCGGAGAAGATCGGCTCCGGGCCAGCACGCGCCGCGACGGCGGAAGTGGACATGGGCCTCACGGGCGAGGATAGGGAGGATGTCGTCGGCGCCCAAGTCGTATGGGTGATCGAAGGCGGACCGGCCGCGACGGCAGGGCTACGGGCCGGCGATCTCATCGTCGGCATCGGCGACAAGACGATTCGCAACTACGCCGAGGTGTTGGAGCAAACCCGTGCCCACAAGGTTGGGGACAAGGTTAAAGTGAAGGTGACGCGGAACGGCAAACCCGTCGAAGTCGATCTAACGTTCGCCAGCCGAACGGCCGGCCCGGGCCAACGCGGCGGTGGGGGCCAACGCGCCGCTGGTGGGGCCGGGCAGCGCGGCGGCCAGGGGCAGCGTGGTGGCGGCGGCGGGCAGCGCGGCGGCGAGGCTCCGGGGGGGCCCTACAGTGCGCAGCTGGGGGGACAGCAGGAAAATGTCCAGGACCAGCAAGGCCGCCAGGGTGCTCAGTATGGGGGCATCTACAAGTCGACCGACGGCGGCGAAAGCTGGACGCGCATCAATAGCATCAACCCCCGGCCGATGTACTTCAGCCAGATCCGCGTCGATCCCAGTGATAACAACTATCTCTACGTGCTCGGCGTGCAGATGTACCGTTCGACCGATGGCGGCAAGACCTTCCGCAACGACGGCGGCCGCGGCGTCCACGCCGACCAGCATTCCTTGTGGATAGATCCGCGCGACGGCCGGCATATGATCGTTGGCTGCGACGGCGGCTTTTATGTCAGCTACGACCGGACCGCGAACTGGGACCATCTCAATCACCTGGCGCTGGGGCAGTTCTATCATGTTGCCCTCGATACGCGCTCGCGCTACAACGTCTACGGTGGTCTCCAGGACAACGGCAGCTGGGGCGGCCCCAGCCGGACGCGAAGTGTTACCGGTCCCATTAACGAGGACTGGTTCAGTGTCGGCGGCGGCGATGGCTTCGTTTGCCGCGTCGATCCGAACGATCCCGATCAGGTTTATACGGAAAGCCAAAACGGTAACTTCGGGCGCCTCAACTTGCGCACGGGAGAGCGCGGCTCGATCCGGCCGCGGCCCGAAGAGGGGCAGCGTTTCCGCTTCAACTGGAACTCGCCGTTCATTCTCTCCAACCACAATTCGCGCATCTACTACTGCGCAGGCAACTACGTCTTCCGCTCGCTGGATCGTGGCAACGACCTGCGCATCATTTCGCCAGAGATCACCGCAGGTAGCCGCGGCAGCGCTACCGCCCTGGCCGAGTCGCCGCGTAATCCCAACGTGCTTTACGTCGGCACCGATGACGGCGCCCTGTGGGTGACCAAGGACGGCGGCAAGGAGTGGACCAACATCACCCCGAACGTCGGACTGCCTGGGCTGCGTCACGTGGCCACGATCGAAGCGTCGCGCTACACCGAGGGGCGGGCTTATGTCGCCTTCGACGGTCATCGCTCCAATGACGATGACCCCTACGTGTACGTGACCGAGGACTACGGCAAGACGTGGAAATCGCTGCGGGCGAACCTGCCCTGGGGCTCGTCGCGCTGCCTGCGCGAGGACCTCACGAATCCCAACCTGCTCTTCGCCGGCACCGAGTTCGCCGCTTGGGTATCACTGAATCGGGGGGCTTCGTGGACCAAGCTGAACAACAATCTGCCCACCGTGGCGGTGCACGAATTCGCGCTCCATCCAACGACGGGGGAGATGGTCGCGGCCACGCACGGCCGAAGCCTGTGGATCCTGGACGTGACCCCGCTGCGGCAAATGACGGCAGACCTCCTCAAGGCGAAGGCACACCTGTATGAGCCAACCACCGCGGTACGCTCCCGCCTGGAGCCCACCCATGGGCGCAGTGGCCGGCGCTTTGTCGGCCAGAATCCGCTGCCCGGGGCCCAGATCTATTACTCGCTCACCACCAAGGCCGAGAAGGTCAGTCTGAAAGTCGTGGACTATGCCGGCAAAACCATCCGCGAGCTGACCGGGCGAGCGAGTCCCGGCTTGCACCAAGTGGCGTGGGACCTGTCCTTGCCTCCGGGGCAGGGCACGGGAGCGCGGGGTGTTGCCGGCGGTCAGCGCCGCGGCGGCGGGGGTGGCGGTGCGGGTGCTGGCGCAGCTGCTCAGCGTGCGGGCGCCGGCGGTGTCGGGGCCGGCAATCTCGAAACTCCGGCTGCGGGTGAGGAGGCCGGTGCCGGTGGCCGGCGCGGCCTGGGCGCTCCGTCCGGTCCTCCCGCTCCTCCGGGCATGTACCGGGTAGTCCTGAATGTGGATGGCCAGGAGTTTATCCAGAATCTGCGCGTGGAGAGTGACGGATCGCCGATACCGAATCTCATCGCTTCTGAGGAAGACGAGGATGGCGACCCCGCCGAGCGCCGCCAAAAGGAGTGAAACCGGATCGCACACGCGTTCGGGGGAGGCCCGCCAGGGGCTCAGGACGTTTCTTGGCGCCTCCCCCATTGACCACGGTGTGAAGGTACTTTACTATCAGGAAATCTGTACCCAGCGCACTTTTTGCAGACCCGTTAACAAGGGAACAGGGTCTCACGCCAGGATGCTCCAGAGGCATGGGCCAGGGATGGTCTGGACAACCTCTCCGTGTTCTCTCATTGCGTCGCATGGTTGTACCCCGTTCCACAGGGTCGAGAGGGTCTTATGTACCGTTTCCGCTCCGTATCGTACCGTCCGTCCATTGTGTCGTCCCCGCCTGCCTGGGGCTGGCTGGGGGCCGTCGTGCTCGGCGTCGCCGTCCTGACGGCTTCATTCGCCTGGGCGCAGCAAGCCACACCGGCTCCGCAGGCGCCCGCAGTTGCTCCGGCCAAGGTCGCCGTAGAGTTCCCCAAGCCCAGTGCGGCCGAGGCCGCCGAAGCCCTGGCGCTGGATGTGAAGCTCCTCGCCGAGGCCAAAAAAGGCTCCGAGCTCATGACCAACCTCAGTTACCTCAGTGACATTATTGGTCCGCGCCTGACGGGGTCACCCAATGTGAAGCGGGCCAATGAATGGACGGCGGAAAAGATGCGCAGTTATGGCCTGAGCAACGTTCGCCTGGAGGCGTGGAGCATCCCTCTGGGCTGGGAGCGCGGTACGGCCACCGCCCGGCTGCTTGAGCCGAACAATGGCCGTTCTATCGCCGTTGCTTCCATGGGCTGGACCGGGAGTACCAAGGGCAAGCTCGAAGGCGATGTCGTCGTCATCACCGCCCAGAACGCCAAGGAATTGGAGCCCTACAAGGGCAAGCTCAAGAATGCTATTGTGCTCCGGAGCCCCCCTCGCCCTCTCCCGCAGGAAGAAGGCTACCTGACCGGCCGTCCGCGCCAAGGCGGCGGCCAGCGCGGGGGAAACCCACCCCCGGCCCAGCCAAATCAACCCGGCCAACCGGCTCCACAAGGCCAGCAGGCCCAGCAGGGCCAGCCCGGTCAACCGAACCAGCCCGGCCAGCGGGGTGGCCGCGGCCTGCGCGGCGGCTTCGGTGGCGAAATGATGGCGTTCCAGCGCGAGTTGCAGGAGTTCCTGCGCAACGAAGGCGTCGCGGCGATCCTCCGCCAATCCTCCAAACCCCATGGTCTGCTCGCCGTCTCGGGAAGCTGGCGGGGCGGCCGCGATCGTGCCGAAGCCGGGGAGCCGATTCCGGACCTGGTGGTTGCCCATGAGCATTATGGATTGCTGTACCGGCTAGCAACGCGGCCAGCGCCGGCCCGCACCCGGATGGAGATCGACGTGCAAAACAAGTTCATCCCAGGCCCCGTCGCCGTCTACAACACCGTCGGCGAGATCACTGGGAAGGACAAGCCCGATGAAATCGTGGTCGTCGGCGCTCATCTCGACTCCTGGGACCTGGCCCAGGGAACGACTGACAACGGCACGGGCAGCTGTATCGTGCTGGAAACGGCTCGCCTGTTGGCCCGGAGTGGCGTGCAGCCGCGGCGCACGATCCGCTTCGTGCTCTTTACCGGCGAGGAACAGGGTTTGTTCGGCTCGCAGGCCTATACGCAGCAACACAAGGACGAGCTGCCGAAGACCTCCATGGCCCTCGTGCACGACACCGGCACCGGCCGCGTGATAGGTCTCGGCCTTCAGGGTCGCGAGATC